>CAYOTE010000004.1:0-31534 GCA_964406785.1 uncultured Clostridia bacterium | reverse complement strand
ACTCAATTATTTTAAAGCCAACCCCGGCAATCTAATTGACACATACGCCTAAATCCTTCCAAAATCATCCATAAAAGCTCAACCTCTTTCTCACCTTTCTTATTATTAAAATTACAGGTTTGATACTGTCTGTCTTGCAAAAAAACTTATTATCTATTAAAATCTTAGATGGAAAATGATAATGTAATAAAAAATGATGGGTTTCCGAGGAGTTTTTGGACAGCCAATCTTACTGAACTGTTTGAAAGAGGTGCATATTATGCAATGGCAAGTTTTGTTGTTCTATATCTAGGGCAACTCGGACTTGGAGATTATTGGCCGAGTAACCTTAACGGGATACTATGGACTCTTGTTTACTTTCTCCCCATACTCTCGGGAACAATAGCCGATCAAATCGGTTTTAAGAAATCACTTCTTATTGCCTTTTTATTTCTTGCTGCCGGATACTTTACCATGGGTTATCCCGTATGGTTTGGCGGACATGCTCTGAGTAATGTGGTCGGGAATGACATTTCAGCCGGAACGGGTATTCTTTTTCCCGTGATTCTTGCCATTGTTTTTATAGGTATAGGCGGTTCTATTATCAAGCCGTGTATTTCGGGAACAGTACAAAAAACAGCAGGTGCAAAGGCTACCCTTGGTTTCGGTATATTTTATATGGTGATTAATATTGGTTCTTTGCTTGGCAGGGGCGTAAGTTTTGTTATGAGAAAACAATTTGATTTGAGTTATATTTTTGCCGTTTCTGTGTTTTTCTCCATTGTAGCTTTTTTTGCCGTTTTGTTTTTCTATACCGATCCTGAGAAAGAGCTTGGTTTGATTGAAACTGATAAAAAACCTAAAAAGTCCGTGTTGAAAATACTGGCTGATATGGTACTTGTGCTTAAAAATCTCAGATTTGCCATTTTCCTATTAGTATCAAGTGGCTTTTATTTTATTTATTCACAGGTTTATAATGTATTACCTCTGTACTTGAAAAAGGTTGTAGAGTTAGATCCGGCTGTTGATTTAATTACAATGGCTAATCCCTTTGTAATTGTATTCTTTCAACTTTTAATAACAAAGAAATTTGGAAAGATGAAACCGATTAAGTCTATTATTATAGGAATTGTTATAATAGGTGTCTCAATGGTAATAAACCTTGTCCCAATATTTATGAGTGGTGGTGTTAGAGCACTTACATTTGGTGAATTTATCCCTCTTGGCTCACTCTTTATTGTCTTAACTGTAGCCTTAATTGCATTCGGCGAACTTTTTACATCTGCGAGAACTTATGAATATATTGGTGCACTCTCTCCTAAGGGGCAAGAGGGACTATTTCTTGGATATGCAAGTCTTCCTATGGCAATAGGTGCTCTTGTTGGTGGACCCGCAGGAGCCTTTATCTTTAATGAAATAATGTGTAAGGGGGCTGAAAAGCTTCCTTCGGGTTTACTTAAGTTAGATCCGTTTTGGAATTCAATGGGTTGGATTATACTTATGGGAATAGGTTTTGTCTCGGCATTCAGTATGTGGATATATAATAGATGGCTAAAAAATAATCCAATTTAGTAATTATAATTAACCGTAATTGGTCATGCATAAAACAAGAAATATTGATTTAAGACATTGATATTTCTTGTTTGAAAGAGTATTTTTTGTGTATTATGATGACTAAGTGTAATTTTGATTAAAATTTTAGGTTAAATATTTATTGTTTTTAAAAATAAAATATCATATAATCTGATTATGGTTTTAAAAATAAGTACGGGGAGGGTTATAAAGTGAGTATTGATAAAATTTTGAAAAGCACTAAACTTCCTACTTTATCAAAAACATTAAACGATATTATTGAATTAGAAAAAACTAATCCTGTCTCAATATTTAATGATATAATAAAAATCATTGAGAAAGACCCTATGTTATCCATTCATGTAATGAAAGTGGCAAATTCTCCTCTCCTCGGATTTGCAAAAACTGTCAGATCAATATCTCATGCCGTAAGTTTATTAGGAATTACACAAATAAGAAATATCGCCTTTTCTTTTTCGATTTTTGATTTCATTAAAAAGATTAAATATTCAAAAGAGTATGGAAAAGTGTTTAAGGAAGTTTTGAAACGCTCACTTATGATGAGTGCAATTGCGAGTATTCTTGCAAAAAATAAAAAAAAATCAAATGCAGATGAGTTATACATATCGGGATTAATCTCAAATTTGGGACAAATGATTTTATTTCTTTACTCTCCTGAAGAATACGCCTCTATTTATACTCAAGGGAAAAGCCTTTTAACATTAGAGAAAAAAACATTTGGAACAGATCACATTGAAATTGGTATTTTATTTTGCAGGCAGGAAAAATTGCCGTCATTTTTGGAATCAGCCATATCAAATCAATATAAATTATCTAAAAAAACAGAGTTAAATAAAATAATATGCATAGCCTCGGGAATAACAGACTTTCTTCTTATAGAGGATAAAAAACAAAAAAAAACAATATTTGATTCTTTGGACTCTAATATAAAAGAAATGCTTGGACTTTCAATGGAAGATATTAAAACGACTATAAATGATTTACCAATAATGATGGACTCGTTTATGACTGATTTCCCAGAGGTACAATCTGAATTGACAAGAATTATTAATACATCATCGGAAATAATCATAAAATTAATGAAAAATGAGTTGGATTTGGTTATGAGGTCAAAGGAACAGATAAAAAGAGAACAACATATCTCAGAAGAAAAAAACTTTATAACGCATATGCTTAATTTATCAAAAGAATTTTCAGTCCTTCTTCAACCTGAAACACTCATTAAAAGATTATTAGACTTTTTTAAAATACATTTAGAAGATTATGATATAAAAATGCTGTATAGACCTCAAAGAACAAATAGCCTTATTTATTATTGTGACAATGATAGTTTAAACGGAAAATTAATAAATATTGACACAAGTTCGGTATTACTTGATTCAAAAAATAAAGACGAACCACATTTTGCAACAAAGGAAGATATTGTAGTATTAGGCTTAGAGTCTAACTTAAATCATATAGCTTTTCCCGTTTCATATCATAAGAACAATTTTGGGTTTTTGATTTTGGGCGTAGAAGATAATTTAATGAAAAACACGGATTATATCATTGGATATCTCAGTGTTATTGCTAATATTATTGCAAACTCTTTCCAAAATTATTTTAGTTTTGTAAATATCAAGATAGAAATAAAAAAAAAAGAAAAAATTGCAAATGAATTAATTAATAATGATAAAAAGTTAATAAATCACGAATCAAATGAACTTATTTTAAGTAGGAGTAATGTTTTAGAAGGGATATTACCTATAATTTTCCATAAACTAAAAAACAAATTAACGCCTATATTGGGTTATAGTCAATTAGTGGCAACTCTTTCAAAAGATGAAAAAATAGTTGAAAAATTAAAAAAAATAGAGAGAAATGCAAATGAATTAACTAAATTGCTTGAATCTCTTAGATACAGTTTTAAATCTGAGAAAATTCTGAAAAAGAAACAAAATATAAACGATATTATATTGAAAATGGAAGCTTTCTTTGTAAAAGTAGAGGAAGACACAAAAATTTCTATCGTACTGGATTTGGATCATTCTATTAAAGATATATTATTAAACAGGGGACAAATCATTAATATGATAATTAATCTGGTTGAAAACGCTGTTAATGCATTGGAAAATAAAAATAAAGTATTTAAAAAAATAGAAATTAAAACTATTTCAAATGATGATATTATAAAATTAATAGTTAAAGATAATGGGATAGGAATAGACAAAAATGATATGTTTAAAATTTGGGCACCTTTCTATTCCACAGGTAAAAATAGAACAGGTATAGGTTTAACTGCCTGCGAAAAAGTATTGATGAATCATAGTACAAAGTACAAATTTGTTTCAGAAATAGGTAAGGGAACCGAGTTTATAGCAGAATTCCCAATAAAAGTTTTACAGGCAGATATTCTCAATCAAAAGAAAGAAAAATTTTCAGATTTGGATTTGAATGTATTAATAGTTGATGACGAAGAGTCATTGGTTGTTTTGATGAAGGAAATTCTACAAATTGATACAAAATTAAATATATACACAACAACGAGAGGAGATGAGGCAATTAAATTAATAGATGAGCATAATTTTTCTGTAATTGTGTCCGACATTAAAATGCCGGGTGTCAGCGGGATAGATATTTTCAATCATCTTAAACAAAAAGGTGTATCAGATAAGCTTGTAATGGTTACAGCTAATCCGTATATGGTTGATATAGCGGATTTCTTAAAAAACAATAAAATAAAGTATTTAAAAAAACCGTTTGAGTTAATGGAATTCAGGCGATTAGTAAATGAGAAGATAGATAACGAATAAGGAGAAAGTAATGTCAGAAAAGAATGTGTATTTTTTTTCGAAAGAAAAAACAGATGGTAACAAGGACTTAAAGAGTCTTTTAGGTGGTAAGGGAGCTAACTTAGCTGAAATGAGCAGCATAGGCTTACCTATCCCCCCGGGATTTACAGTAACAACAAAGGTTTGTGCTATTTTTAACAAGAATAATCAAAGTTATCCTGAAGAAATAAAAGTTGAAGTTGAGGAAAACCTTAAAAGAATGGAAACATTATTAGGTAAAAAACTCGGTGATTCAAATGATCCACTTTTGGTTTCTGTTAGATCCGGAGCCGCAATATCGATGCCGGGTATGATGGATACGGTTTTAAATCTCGGTTTAAATGATGAGTCGGTAAAAGGCTTGGCAAAGACTTCTAATAATGAGAGATTTGCATATGATTCATACAGAAGATTTATTCAAATGTACGGAGATGTTGTTTTAGGAATGAAGCCTGAAAAGGATGGTGATGAAGACCCCTTTGAACTTATTATTGAGAGTGTAAAAAAAGATAGAGGAATTGAGTCGGATACGGATTTAACAGTTGATGATTTGAAAGAATTAATAGTAAAGTTTAAAAAAGCGGTAAAAACCGTTACGGGAAAAGATTTTCCTGTTGACCCTATGGCACAACTATGGGGTGGTATTGATGCGGTATTTAAAAGTTGGGATACGGACAGAGCGATTTTATACAGACGACTAAACCAAATTCCTGATGATCTTGGTACTGCGGTTAATGTCCAGACAATGGTTTATGGAAATATGGGTGATAACTCGGGTACCGGTGTTGCATTTACAAGAGATGCCGCTACGGGAGAAAAATTATTTAATGGAGAATACCTTATAGATGCTCAGGGCGAAGATGTTGTTGCGGGCACAAGAACTCCTCAACAAATATCAAAAGAAGGTTCTTTAAGATGGGCTAAATTACAGTCTGTTTCAGAAGAAGATAGAGCCACAAGCTATCCTTCTCTTGAAGAGGCAATGCCTAATATGTATAAAGAACTTTTTGAAGTTCAGAAAAAGCTTGAGGATTATTATAAGGATATGCAGGATTTAGAATTTACCATTCAGGACGGTAAACTATGGATACTTCAAACTCGAAGCGGTAAAAGAACCGGTGCTGCAATGATAAAAATTGCCATTGATATGATCGAAGAAAAAATGATTGATGAAAAAACCGCTATATTAAGAGTTGACCCTAATAAATTAGATGAGTTATTACATCCTGATTTTGATGAGAAGGCTTTAACCGAAGCGAATGTTTTAACAAACGGATTACCGGCTTCTCCCGGTGCCGCAACAGGTCAAATTGTTTTTAATGCAGATGATGCGGAGGCTTGGGCTGAGGATGGTAAATCAACTATTTTGGTAAGAATTGAGACCTCACCCGAAGATTTAAAGGGGATGCATGTTGCCAATGGTATTTTAACGGCCAGAGGTGGAATGACTTCTCATGCCGCTGTTGTTGCAAGAGGAATGGGAAAATGTTGTGTTTCCGGTGCGGGTAGTATTAAAATAGACTATAAGCAAAAGACCATGACAATTGGAAATGATGTTTTTAAAGAAGGAGATTGGATTTCATTAAACGGCTCTACCGGTGAAGTGTATGAGAACAAGATAAGAACAATCGAGCCTAAGCTTAGTGGATATTTTGGACAATTAATGGAGCTTGCGGAAAAATATACGAGAATGACTGTTAGAACAAATGCAGATACACCTCATGATGCTCAAGTTGCAAGAAAATTCGGAGCTCAGGGAATAGGACTGTGTCGAACTGAGCATATGTTTTTTGAAGGTGATAGAATAATTGCAATGAGAGAAATGATATTGGCTGAAGATGAAACAGGTAGAATTGAGGCATTAAATAAATTATTGCCAATTCAAAGGGCTGATTTTGAAGGAATATTTGAAGCTATGCATGATTTACCAGTAACTGTAAGACTTCTTGATCCGCCATTACACGAATTTGTTCCACATGATGAGAAGGGACAAAAAGAGATGTCTGAAGTAATGGGTATTTCCATTGAAAAAATAAAAGAACAAATAGAAAGTCTGTCAGAGGTTAATCCTATGTTAGGTCATAGAGGATGTCGTCTTGGTAATACATATCCTGAAATTACTGAAATGCAGGCAAGGGCAATTATTGAAGCAGCATTAAATCTTAAGAAAAAAGGAATTAATGCAATTCCTGAGATAATGATTCCTCTTATTGGAACCAAGAAAGAGTTTAAGATGCAGGAAAAAATTGTCAGAGAAACAATTAACAAGGTATTTGAAGAGAGAAATGAAAAGATTGATTATCTTGTAGGTACTATGATTGAAATTCCAAGAGCAGCATTAACTGCCGATGAAATTGCCAAGGATGCAGAATTTTTCTCATTTGGTACAAATGATTTAACGCAAATGACATTTGGATATTCGAGAGATGATGCAGGTAAATTTCTCCCCATATACATTAAAAAGGGACTTCTAAAACACGACCCATTCCAGGTCTTGGATCAGGAAGGTGTAGGACAATTGGTTAGAATGGGTACCGAGAAGGGAAGGTCCGTAAGAAAGGGGCTAAAAGTTGGTATATGTGGAGAACACGGTGGAGAACCAAGTTCGGTTGAATTTTGTGATAGAGTTGGGATGAATTACGTAAGTTGTTCTCCGTTTAGAATACCTATCGCAAGACTTGCCGCTGCACAGGCAAATATAAAAAAATAATTGGAGGTAAAAATGGAAGCCATCAAAATTCTTGATTTAGAAAAATCATTCGTTTCGGATTTTATGGTAAAGCGAACGAAAGTCCTTAAAGGACTTTCGTTAACTGTAAAAGAAGGCGAATTATATGGGTTTTTGGGACAAAATGGTGCGGGAAAGACAACAACGATTAAGTGTTTATTAGGCTTGATTAAGCCTAATGCCGGAGATACGTTTATATTTGATAAAAAATCAAATACTGTCAATGGTAGAAAAGAGATTGGATTTCTTCCCGAGCACCCTTATTTTTATGATTATTTAACCGTTGAAGAGTTACTTTTTTTTACCGCAAAACTTTTTTCAATTAAACAAACAAATGCACGAAAAAGAGTTACGGAACTTATAGCAAGGGTAGGGATGACAGGCAAAGGGCATCTGAAATTGAGAAAACTGTCAAAGGGTATGATTCAACGTATAGGTCTTGCACAGGCATTAGTTAATGACCCTAAGGTATTAATTTTAGATGAACCTTTCTCAGGACTGGATCCCATAGGACGTAAAGAGGTAAGAGATATTATTTTATCATTGAAGGATGCCGGTAAAACAGTGTTTTTTTCTTCTCACATACTTCAAGATATGGAAATGATTGCCGACAGAGTTGGTATTCTTTTGGACGGAAAGATAATTAAAGAGGGCGTAATATCCGAAATGATATCAAATCACATTGATTATTATGAGACTACTTTTACAAATATTGATGAAACTTTACTGAAAAACAATCAATACAAATTTGTTAAGAGAGGTAATAAATTTGTAGTTAAATCAATCACGAATGAGGAGGTGAATGAATTGATTGAATTTTTAATTATGAATAAAGCAAAAATGAGTTCTGTTGTACAGTTAGGGCAAACGCTGGAAGATATATTTTTAAAGGAAATAGGACAATGAATATAAAAGCAATAGCATTAAATACTTTTAAAGAGGCAATTCGAAACAGATTTCTTTATTTACTGTTTTTTTTGGGATTATTTTTCGCATTTAGTTCGTATATTATCGGACTTTTATCCATTGGCGGAGAAGAACAGGTTTTAAAAGACGTTGGACTTGCTGCGATAAATTTCTTTTCTATATTAATTGCAATTTTTACAGGAATCAATCTTGTCTATAAGGAAATTGATAAAAAAACTGTATTTAATATTTTAAGTAAACCAATATCAAGAGAAAGCTTTATAATTGGGAAATTCATCGGCTTGGCATACACTATGTTTATCACTCTATCGTTGATGATTATAACATTTATGGTTTTTATATATTTTACAATAGGAAAATTTGAATTAAATATTTTAATCTTTTTTCTCCTTCTTTATGTTGAGTTATTGGTTCTTATATCAATCTCGTTGTTGTTTTCGTCTTTCTCGACTCCCATATTATCGTCAATATTTACGATATCTATTTATCTTTTAGGGCATGTGACTTGGACATTTAACTATTTCAGGCACCTTGTTACAACAAATCTTGCAAAAACGATACTGTATCCCCTTTATTATATTCTCCCGAATTTGGATAAATTTAATATAAAGAATGATCTTGTTTCAAATGTAACAATAAACTCAACAACTGTCATGTATTCAATATTATATGGATTGCTTTATACTATAGCAACACTTATATTGACGATATTAATTTTTAGAAGGAGGGAATTTAAATAATGAAAAAATTGTTAATTATTATTCTGCTTATCTCTGTAAGTTTATTTATTTTTATTCAAGGCAAATACGATGCAAGCACAAATATATTTAACAGTAAAAAAAGGCATTTGAGTATTCCTTCCTCTACAACATTAAAGATTCTTTCATTCGGTAATGTGAACTTAATGTCGGACATTATGTATATATGGGCAATTCAATTCTTTTCAACTAAATCTATCTTAAATAGGTACGATTATGCCGTTGAGGTATTTAATAAAATTACAGACTTGAATCCAAAGTTTGAAGATCCTTATAATATGGGATTCTCCATAATTGCATATATGGCAAAAAAACCCCAAAAAGCCATTGATTTACTTCAAAAAGCGAGAAAGAACATTAAGGGTAATCATTATTTTGATTATTTTTCAGCCTATTTAGCGTGGTATCATTTAAAAGATTATAAATTGGCTAAAAAATATTATAAACAGATGAATGAGTGTGAGGATTTACCTGATATATTGAAAAATTTTTGGATTAATATGGATATAAAACTTGCCGGTACCATTGCCGATCAGAAAAAAGCCTTTGAAATGTGGGAAAAAATAAAAAAGATAGCAAAAAGTCCGAGTCAATTAAATGCGGCAAGGGCAAATTTACTCCAAATTAAATATAAGATTGATAAGGCTGAAATTAAAGAATATATTGGACAATTTTTAAAACGGTACAAAAGATTACCCCTTTCTTTAAAAGAATTAAAAAATAAACTTAAAATTAAAACAAGGTTTCTGGATTATTTAGGACATGAGTACAAATATGATAAAAAAACCGGTGAAATTGTTTTAGTAATGGAGGATAGTTGGAAACGATTTTTGTAATAGTATTTGGACTTATTATTGGTAGCTTTTTAAATGTTGTTATATATAGGTTACCTCTTGAGAAGAGTCTTGTAAGCCCAGGCTCTTATTGTGCATCGTGTAATACTCCTATAAAATTTTATGATAATATCCCCGTGTTGAGTTATATCATATTGGGGGGGAAATGTCGTAATTGTAAGGAGAGAATTTCCATTATACATCCCTTTATAGAGATTTTCACCGCTTTTGCTTTTTGGTTGTCGTATGTGAATTTTTTCAGTTACTCTGTTCATTATATGATTTTTACAAGTATTTTTCTTGCATTATTGATATCTCTTACCTTTATAGATTTGTTTCATATGATATTGCCTGACGAATTAACTGTCGGAGGCACAGTGATATTTTTAATTTATTCCTTTTTTAATCCAAGGATATCGCCAATCAATTCATTTGGTACCGCTTTGGGAGGTGCCTTGTTTTTTGCCGGTTTATATTTTTTTTATTTAAAGGTGAGGAAAATAGAAGGTTTGGGTTTTGGTGATGTTAAAATGATGCTCTTGCTCGGAGCCTTTCTCGGTATTGCCAAAACTGTTGTTGCTGTAATGTTAGCTTCGTTTTCAGGATTGATTGTCGGAATGTTTCTCATTATATTTAAAAGAAAAACAATGAAATTTGCCTTACCGTTCGGGACCTTCCTTGGTATTGGTAGTTTGGTCTCTTTATTTTGGGGGGAACGGGTATTACTTTTTATTAGATCTATTGTGATCAGATAAAATTCAAACTTAAACAGAGGTATTATGCGAAAAAGTTTAATTGTTTTATTGTTAATAATTCAGATAATTTTGATTTTTTTATTTACTAATGTTCACTCTTTATTAAGTGAAGTAGAGAAGACCGAGCAACATAAAATTGATTTAAATAAAGGAATGTCGGAAAAATCTTTTAATGTCATTAAGGTCGTAAATGATATATTTTCTTATTTAGTAATTATTTTGGGTATTTTTATTCTATTTACCGGAGGCTTTCTTGTTTATGCACTCTCGTCTAAGAAAAATAAAATAAAAGCACCTGATATACCTCAATTGCAGAATTATCTCTTTCAGTTAAAAGACAGCGAGGTTCAATTAAAAAACCTTGTTGAAAAACAACAAAAAAAAGTTTTAAGCTCGGATGAACTTAGTCGAAACATAATAAATTCAATGGATGTTGCCTTAATACTCATAAACGATGGTAAAAAAATTGAAATATTTAACAAAAGAGCCGAACAAATTTTCAATATAGCATTTGCACTTGCTAAAAACAATAATTTTTCTTTTGTTTTAGGCAAGTATAAAAATATTGTTGACACCGTTTATAATAATATTGAGCAAAACATAGAATTTTCCGAAATAAGTTCTAATAATAAATTCTTTAAGGTTGAATTAATAAAGATAGCAGATATTGGAACTCTGATAATAATTGACGACATTACCGAGAATAAAAAGCGAGAGGCTATAATACAAAAAAACCGAAATTTTATAATGCTTGGCGAAATGACTACTTTCCTAGTACATGAGGTAAGAAATTCACTTGGTGTTATATTCGGATATACAAGAACTATTGATAAAGAAGTATCAAAAATTGAGAAAGTAAATAAGGAAATTATTTTTCTTACCGACATGATGGAACGTTTTTTAAACTTTTCAAAACCCCTAAAAGAAGAAAAAAAAATAGATATTAATATAAATGAAATTATTGTCAATCTGTCGGATAAGTATAATGTTGACATAGTACAGTCGGGTATTAAGGCTTCTATCAAGGCTGATGTAATTAAATTAGAATCTATTTTTTCAAATATTATCAAAAATGCCATTGATGCCTTCGCAACAAAAATAGAAATAAATATCGAGCGTAAAAAAAGCTTGTCACTTATAATAAAGGATAACGGACGTGGTATTGATAAATCGATTATTGATAATATATGGTTACCTTTCTTTACTACAAAATCTAAAGGAACTGGAATGGGCTTAGCTCTCGTTAAAAAATTCCTACACCATTTAAACGGAGATATTATCATTTTAAAATCAAACGACAAAGGAACAATCTTTAAAATTGAGTTGTATTAATTGAGTTTTACGGTACATTTATAAAACGTTTTTTTATGAGTCAATTTGAAAAATTGTAATTGATGTTAATTTATTGTATAATAAGTAATTAAAGAAAGAGCGTTTATATAATAATGAGTAAATATTTTATAAAAAATGTTGAGTATTTACTTAAACTCAATGATTGTTTTGGATTAAAAGTTTGAATATTTATACTGCCAAACTTGTTCACATAGACTTCGGATGTTGTGATAATTGTTTTGATGACTATAGTAAAATTTATGTTTTAGCAGTGCAAAGATATTCCAAAAGGATTGTTTCGTTATAATAAGGATTAATGAATCAATGGAGAGAAAAAATTATGAATAATTTTAAAGAATTGGGAATAACCCCTGAATTAATTAAGGGAATCGAGGAATTGGGCATTATTAAGCCTATGCCTATTCAAAGCAAAGCGATACCGGTAATATTACAAGATGAGAATGACTTAATAGGACTTGCTCAGACAGGAACCGGTAAAACGGCAGCATTTGGTCTTCCGCTTATACAAAAGACAGACCTTAATAATAGCAATATACAAGCATTAATATTATCGCCTACTCGTGAGCTTGCTATTCAAATTGCAAATGATATTAAAAATTACTCTAAATATCTTAATGGCTTTAAAGTTTTAGCCGTTTACGGAGGAACAAGCATAGATATTCAAATAAGAGAGCTAAAGAGAAAACCTCATATCGTTGTTGCAACTCCGGGACGTCTTCTTGATCTTATGAGAAGAAGAAAGCTTAATATATCAATGATTAGCTCGGTGGTTTTAGATGAGGCTGATGAGATGTTGAATATGGGTTTTGAGGAAGATTTAACCGCAATATTATCAGAAACACCAAAAACCAAGCTTACATATCTCTTCTCGGCAACAATGCCAAATGAGGTGTTGAAAATTTCAAAAAATTATATGAGTGACCCTGTAGAAATTACAGTAGGGAAAAAAAATGAAGGAGCCGTAAATGTGTCTCATATGTATTATATGGTTCAGGCAAAGCATAGATATATGGCATTAAAAAGAATTGCCGATTTCAATCCTGACATTTATGGTATTATTTTTTGTAGAACTCGTATGGAAACTAAAGATATTGCAGAAAAGCTTATGGAAGACGGTTATAATGCAGATGCATTGCACGGAGACCTTTCACAGGCACAAAGAGACTACGTTATGCAAAGATTTAGAAATAAAACGCTAAATATGATAGTAGCTACGGATGTTGCAGCAAGAGGTCTTGATGTTGACGAGTTAACTCACGTTATTAATTACAATCTTCCCGATGAATTATCCATTTATACCCATAGGAGCGGAAGAACGGGTAGAGCGGGCAAAAAGGGAGTTTCAATTGTAATAATTCATCAAAAAGAAAAGCATAAGATTAAAAGAATAGAAAAACTCATCAATAAAGATTTTGAAGTAAAAAAGATTCCTGATGGTAAGGCAATTTGTGGAAAACAACTATTTGCTCTTATAAATAAAATGGAAAAAGTAGAGGTTGATGAGGCGGAAATAGCACCATACATAGACAGAATACGAAAAAAATTGGAGTGGATGGATAAAGAACAATTAATAAAACATTTCGTTTCATTAGAATTTAATCGCTTTATCTCCTATTATAAAGATGCTCAAGACTTAAATATTGTAGAGTCAAAATCTTTTAAGGAAAGAAAAAAAGGTAAAAGAAGTGGTGGTAAATTTACCAGATTACATGTAAAAATAGGAAGTCGTGATAAAATTTCGCCTGTTGATTTAATAGGAATGATAAATGACTTTACAGAAAATAAAACAATAGAAATTGGTAAAATCGAGATATATAAGAGTTTTACTTTTTTTGAAGTTGAAGAAAAATTTTCCGAATTAGTTATGAAATCATTTAGAAAGGCTAAAATAAAGGGAAGAAAAGTTGTTATTGAAGTCGCATCGCAAAAAAAAGAATCAAATAAAACAGATAAAGGATTTAGAAAGAAGAAAAAAGAAAATACTGAGGAGAAACAGTTTAATTGGAGCAAAAAAAATAAAAAAAAAAGAAACAGGTAAACTCCCGACAAACAATGTTTTTGACGAAAATATTATAATATTATTATGAATAATTGTACCTTATTTTATCGTACTTAATTCTTTTATCTTTTTAACCGCACCTTTGAAATGATCTATGATATCAATTAAAACAGGCTCTATTGATGTAAAATATGTTTTGAATGTTTTTGAATTTTCTAAAAGATATGCCCTGTCTAATTGCTTGAAATTCATCTCGATATTTTTGAGACTCTTTAGTAAATGAAATATTGGAGCTTTTGACCACATTTCGACAATGTCGCCGTTCTCAGGTACAGCATAAAGTATGTTTTTAACCTCTTCAGCCCTTTTTACCATTTCAAGAAGAGTCTGATTAGATAAATTAGAATCTTTCTCAAATTCTTTTACAAGACTATTAGCTTTGTTTTTATAATTTTTATAAAACTTTATTTTGCTGTTAAAAAAAACAATTAATTTCTTTATATTTATGGATTTATCAATTGTATCAATAGCTTTAATTCTGTTGATATCAATTTTCTTTCTACCGAATATATATTTCTTGATTACTTCTTGAAGAGACATATGGGGAATCTCCGTTAATATTCCGCCCTCGCTTGCATTGATAAAAGAGATATCGATTCTTTTACTTATCTCTCTAACAAGATAATTCTTATAAAGCATCAAGCGTTCCGACGTATAAGTTTTATTCCCGTAAATATCCTCTATCTCTATTATCTTTCTATTACCGCCTATTGAATTTTTTTCGAATCGCTGTAAATCCTCCATATTTGAAGAGTACACGATTTTAGTTTCTTCCCAAGAGGTCTTTCTGCAATGATTTCTCATATTTGAAAAGGCAAAATCCTGTCCTACAAAAACTATTGGGTTTAAGCCCATATATATCCCAAAATTCATAGCAAAGCTAATAACAGAGCCCCAAGCTTCAAATTCACCGAATTCCGTACTGTTTTTTTCAATAATACTAACCAAGGGTTTACCTATTGATGCCGTAAATATTTGTTTGGAAAAATCCCTAAATATCTGTGTTGAAATACCCGTCTCTGCAATAATAAAATTTTCTACACTATTTTCTAAACCTTGAAGATGTAAATAGTTTTTATACGATGGATCTGCAATTGCGATAAAATGAGGTTGTATTCCATGACTTAACAGTGGCTTTAGTGCTGTATCAACGCAAATAATTATAGCCCTGTTACGTATTTGTTTTAAATATGAAATATTTTTATCTAAAGAAGGACCTGCAGAAACTATTATTCCGGATATATTTTCAAATCTATCCTTTAGGGATATAACTGTTTTTGATTTTAATATAAATGGGATATTGTTTATAATATTTCTCGGTACAAGATAATTCTCAGCCAATAATGTTTTAAAATCAAGTAAATTAGTCTTAACTTCACTGTCAATAATAGCCTTCGCTTTTTCAAAAAAAGGTTTTAACAGTCTTACCTCAGAAGAAAGTTCAACCCATTCTAATTTCTCGAAAACAGTAATACTTATAAAATCATGAACTCTATTTGCTATTTCATTAAAGTTCGCACCAAAAACAAAGAAAACATCATTGCGTCTTAATAATTCGTACCAATTAATAGTATGAAGAGAGTGTTTAACAAATTCAAGCTCCGGTTCAATAAACATCAATCTTGTAAAGGGTGGTTTTTTAATAAGAAGCTGTTTTAGTAAATAGCCAAGACCAATACCAAAAACAATAATATGATTTGTATTTAAGTCAATACTATCACAGAGCTTTATGCTTTCTTTTTCAGGGTCATATTTGGAATGAATAAAATAATCATTTTCGCCACTTTTATAAGTTAAAGTTAAATGACCACGTTTTGAGTTAAAAACAGTACTTTTTTTAATTTCCAATTTATCAAGAAGAGAATAAAAATCAGGAAATGACTCTTTAAAAAAACTAATATTTTTATCATATAAAGTCCTATTTTCAGTCATTTTCTATTCTATTATTCCACCGCCAATAATGCAATCATCCAAATAAAAGACAGCTGACTGCCCTGATGTTATAGACATTTGAGGCTTTT
The DNA here is from genome assembly GCA_964406785.1 of uncultured Clostridia bacterium. GTDB lineage: Bacteria > Acidobacteriota > Aminicenantia > UBA2199 > UBA2199 > JAOZTV01. The sequence goes on along the minus strand of CAYOTE010000004.1, from coordinate 15,718 downwards.
CAAATACTACTGAACAATCATTGTTTTTTTGAGTAATAATTGCCTTAGCTCCTTTATGAGCATATCTAATCTTTACTAAAGCTTCAAAGGGCTTGCAAATATCTATATCCGTATTCCAAACGGTATTTATTACATTCATACTCTTATTATATAAATCTTCCTTTCTACCTACAATAATTTGATTATTTTTACTGTTAATTTTTACGACATAATAGGGCTCTGATGAAGATATTCCCATTCCCCTTCTTTGTCCTATTGTATATTTAAAAATGCCATTATGTTTTCCAAGATAATTGCCATTCAAGTCAATGATATTTCCCGAATTTATATAGCCTTTGAAAAGTGATTGATAACCTCCGGCTATAAAATTTTGGCTTTCCAGTCGGTTTTCAAGTGCAAGACCATACTTTTTAGACATCAAAATAACTTCTTTTTTATTAAGATTGCCAAGTGGAAACATGATTTTTGAAAGTTGTTCGGAGCTTAATGAATACAAGAAGTACGTCTGATCCTTTTTTAAATCCACCCCTCTTTTTAATTGATATTTACCCGACTCGGTTTTATTAATTCTTGCATAATGACCGGTAGCAAAATAATCAAAGTCTATCCCGCTTTTAAAAGTTTTATCAAGAAGAGCACCAAATTTTATCTTTAAATTGCATCTTACACAAGGGTTTGGAGTCCTGCCGTTTAGATATTCTGCCTTAAAATAATCCAAAACCTCTTCTCTATACTCCTTTGATAAATCAATGATTTTTAAATCTATCTTTAACTGCTCACATATCTTTTTTGTTTTTTTTATTTCAATTTCTTCGAACGGACTAAAACACGAGTGCTTTTTATTAGAATCTACACTCGTACTCCCGTCCCATATTTTCATAGTAACGCCACAAACATCATATCCCTGCTCTATTAACATTGCTGCAACCGTTGAGGAATCAACACCTCCACTCATTCCTACTACTACTTTTTGTTTTTCCATAAAATTATTCTATCATCCTAATATTCATATTAGCCAAAACCAATTTTATCATAAACCACAAAAAAAATCTTTCGTTTACAAAGCAAGATTTATATACTTTAAATTGAAGTTTTTTATAAAATTTGTCGCTAAATGTTTAAAACATAGTTATAACAAATTAAACAATGTAATATACGATTGAGTTTAACACCCAACACTAATGTATTCAACCGTATCGCTTACTTTTATCTCGCCTACGCTTCTTACTGTTGTAAAAAGCCCCTCCGTGGGCATAATACAATCACCTACCTCTTGATATATCCTGCAATCATGATGACATTTTTTCCCTATTTGGGTTATTTCCAATTTTACGTCATTTATCTTAAAGACATCACCCAATACTACATTTTTAAAATCAATTCCCGATACAATAATATTTTCGGCAAAATCACCGTTTTTAATCCCTGTCTTTGTTCTATTTGTGAACTCTTGTATTGACTCGTATGATAATAGGCTAATCTGTCTTTTATTTGTGCCGGCGTGTGCATCACCTACAATACCCAGCATATCTATTTTTACACTATCAACCGTATGTTTCATCCTTCCTTTTTGTTCTGAGATATTCAATCCCGTTATTTTACCTACATTTTTCATTTATATTCTTCTCCAATCTGTAAATACAGGGTCAAAACCCTTTACTTTTATCATATTTTTTATCTCCTCAACCGAGCGATGATCCATTACGTCGAATTGAGGAGTATCGTTCTTAGTATCACTGTACCCGCCTACCGTTGTTTTTGAAGCCGCTGATATTCTTGTTATTCCAAGTCGCAAGGCATTATCCCTTAAAACACCATCCTCTCTTGTGGATAAATTAATACCAACTGTCGGGAATAAAATTCTTGCAAGACATATTAACTTTATCAGAGTTACATCGTCTGCAATATACAAGTCCGACTTATAATTTTTAATTGGAATAATCCTCGGAAATGACAGAGAATATTCAACTCCGGGGAAATCTTTTTCCATCTGTTCGAGATGATTAAATAAACTTAAGATATCCTTATCTATTTCGGATAAACCTAATAATATCCCCATACTTATAGAACGCATTCCTGCCTTTGCAATCCTTTCCGGTGTTAGATATCTGAAAGCATAATTGCTCTTCGGTCCTTTTATATGAAGCTCTCTATACCTTTGCCTGTCGTATGTTTCCTGATAAACCGTTACTCCGTCGGCACCTGCCTCATACAACATCTTATAATCCTCAACCTCCATAGGAAATACTTCCAAATTGATTGTTGAAAAATATTTTTTTGCAATGATTACAGCCGTTTCAATATATTCAGGTGGAGAGTGCTTTTTAGATTCTCCGGTTAAGAGCAAGACGTTTTGTATCCCGTAGGAGGCAAGTCTTTGCATCTCTTTTTCCATTTCTTGCTCGGTAAGTTTTGTCCTTTCAATATCTCTGCTATGATTAAAACCGCAATAAGTACATTGGTTATCGCAATAATTTGAAAGATATAGAGGTGCATATAGAGATATGGTGTTGCCAAAATGTTTTAAAGTTAAATTTCTTGATTTTTTTGCTAAATTCTCTATAAAGTTTTTATCCTTATTGTCTAAAACCTCTCTGATATAATCTATTGAAACCATTTATAATCCTTTCTGTATTTTTTTAAAAAAAATGTTAATTATCAAATAAAAAGCCTGTTAGAGGTGAAGATGAAGAGGCTTCGTTTTCATATTCGCTTAACTTACCGAGAAATGCCATTCTTCCGGCTCTTACGGCAAGCGAAAAGGCTTCGGCTATCATTGGAGAATCTTTTGCAACCGCAACGGCTGTATTTGCAAGAACCGCAGCGGCTCCCATTTCCATTGCCTCTGTTGCCTGAGAAGGTGCGCCTATACCGGCATCAACAATAATAGGTAGGTCTATTTCATCAATTAAAATTTTAATGAATCTCTTTGTCAAAAGCCCCTGTCCGCTACCTATTAACGAACCAAGCGGCATTATTGCGGCTGCTCCGGCTTTTTGTAACGCTCTTGCATCGTATAAATCGGGATTCATATAAGGAAGTACGGTAAAACCTTCTGCCGTAAGGGTTTTTGTTGCCTTAATGGTTTCTCTATTATCGGGTAAGAGATATTTACTGTCATCCATTATTTCAATTTTAATCCAATCAATGTGCATAGCCTCTTTTGCAAGTCTTGCAATTTCGACAGCCTCATCTGAATTTCTTGCACCCGATGTATTAATCATTAAAATAGTATTTTCAGGAACATAATTAATAATACTCTCATTATGTACATTCTCGTCAACTCTTCTCATTGCAACTGTAATTACCTCGGCTCCGCTTGCAATGATGCTTTTTTTCATATCCTCATTGCTTTTAAATTTGCCCGTACCGAGAAAAAAACGGTTATTTATTGTCTTACCCCCAATAATCAGGGGAGTATCATTTCTCATTTCTTCTACCTCCGACAAATGCTCATTATAACATAAACGTCCTGTTAAAGTCAGAGCCTTTCTCCCACTTATTCAGTTTTTCTAAGTTTACATTTAAAAACTGAATAGTTATCATCTGAAATTTTCATCAAAATTGTAGCGAAATGTCCAAGAAGTCTATTATAACAAGTTAAACGATTGTCCTAAATGAAGAATAGTCTAACTATTTTGCAATGCAGTGATTAAGTTTAACGCAGTTAGAATGGGTTTATTGGGCATTGCAGTAGATTTTGATTAAAATTTTAGCTGGAAGTATCTTTGTGCTGTCAACATTTAAGGCAATACTGTCATTTGCATAAACCTTACTCTTGTCTGCTTTACTCTTTAAACTATAACTTTTATAAAATCTTGGGAATTTACCCACAAATTATTTTATAGACCCAATAAATTTTATATAACTGTATAATAAATGTCATTAAATTAATACATACTACTCAAAAAAGTGTTACTTTTTATGGAAATTAACTATGATTTTTATGGCAATAATATTGCCTGTATTTTTATTGGTATAATTTTATAAATAAAAGACGGAGGATATATGAGAATCAAAACTATTTGTTATACTTTATTGGTTATTTTAATTAGCATGAGTGTAAAAGCACAAGTTAATGAGTCAAATATTGAAAAAACCGTTCTGTCAGAGGGACAGGTTTTGATTAAAAAAAGTCAAGATGCTTTAAATAAGAATGAATTTAAAAAAGCTGTGGACCTTTGTAAAAAAGCTATTGAGAGTGATTCCGGCAATTCAGAATTTTACTTAATTTTGGGTGATACTTACGGTGCTTATGCTCAACATGCGTCAATTTTTAAGAAGATGGGTTTGGCTAAAAACTGCAAAGCGGCATATATCAACTCCATTGCCTTAGACGGCAAAAACATTAAAGCCAGAACAAGATTAATAAGTTATTATCTCATGGCTCCTTGGATTGCAGGAGGCTCAAGTAAAAAAGCTAAAATTCAAGCTGAAGAAATATTTCGAATTGACCAATATAAAGGGCATTTTGCCTTGGCCACCTATTATGATTACAAAAAGAAAACCGAAAAGGTATTATCAGAGTATTTAAAGGCAATTAAATTAAAACCGAAAGAGTGTGATGCTTATTTCAAACTTGGATTTTATTATAATAAATTAAAGGATTATAAAAATTGTAAAATTAATCTTTTAAAGGTCTTGGAACTTAATCCCGAAAAAATATTAGCATGGTATAGTTTGGGTACGAGCTGTCTTGATTCCGGGAAAAATCTTGATAAAGGACTCAAGTATTTTGATAAATTCCTAAGTTATAAATCAAAAAAATATAAAGCATATGAGTCTTATGCACATTGGAGAAAAGGACTGATTTACGAAAAACTTAATCTTAAAAAAAATGCGGAACAGGAGTATAGGGTAGCTTTAAAAATTAAACCAGATAATAAAGAGGCAAAAAAAGCTCTCAATAAACTATTGAATTAAATATAATTCTTCCCGTAATTTCCGTCTAAATTAATTGCCACATTTCGTTGATTTTTATAAACAGTAGCAAGTCTAAGTAAGCGTTCCTCAGAAAAAGTTTATAAATCCTTATATAGGTCTTTATTAAAAATAGATTATTTCAGTATTATTTCAGTATTATATTAGTATTATATTAGTATTATATTAGCGAGACTAAAGCCTCACTTTCAAAATATAAAGTACAATGCTGCTTTTTAACAAATAACGTGTAAATCCAAAAAACATCAAAAAAAATGGGGTGTTAGCAGTTTACACCGGCTTGACAGAAAGTGCTTTTTTCTATAAAATACGTCTTGACTTCATAAAAAATCTTTTTTTGTAGTTTCCTATATGGTGTGAAGTTTGTAAAAAATTAGATTTATAGGAGATGTGATAGTGCTTTTTCAAGTATTAAATCTTAATCTGATTGTATAGCTTGATAAATTTAGAAAAGTACTGAGGAGAACTGGCATGACAGAAACAATAAAAACCAACAAAAATGAAACAGCTGATGAATTTTCAGAATTAATGAAAGAATTTGAGATGCAGTCGGTAAGTTTCGATACCCCGGTAAAGGGTATAATAATCGATATATCGGATAGAAGAGCTGTTCTTGATATTGGAAGAAAAACCGAAGGTATCTTAGATGTTGAAGAATTAAAAAATTGGAATGGAGAGATAGATTATAAAATAGGTGATACTGTTTCCGTTATTCTGAAAAGAGTTAATAGAAAGGAAGGATATATCCTTGTTTCCAAAAAAGAGCTTGATGAAATCGAGGGTTGGAATAAGATACAACAGGCGTATAATGAACATTCTATTATTGAAGGTAGATTAGCAAAATTGTTACCTGACAATAAGGGGTTTATTGTGGATGCCGGTATTAATATGTTTTTACCTCATAGCCATGTTGATATAAAAAAGGTTAGAAATTTAAAATCTTTAATTGGCAATGTTTACGAATTCAAGGTAATTAAATTAAACCAGAGAGAGAAAACCGGTGTAATATCACGAAGAGTTTTATTGGAAGATGAAAAGAGGAAGAAGGTTGGTGAAGTTTTTGATTCAATACAGGTTGGCGATGTTGTAAAGGGAACGGTTGTTTCAATACTTGACTACGGTGCTTTTGTTGATATTGGCGGAGTTGACGGACTTGTGTATAAAGAAAATATCTCGTATGGAAGAATTAATCATCCGAAAGAAAAGATAAAAAACGGTGATGAGATTGAGGCAAAGATTTTAGATATAGATAAGGCAAGCGGTAAAATTGCCTTAGGTATAAAACAACTGCATACCGACCCGTGGGAAAATATAGATACCAAGTATCCTGTTGGAACAAAGTTAGTGGCAAAGGTATTAAAAACAGTTGAGTTTGGTGCTTTTATCGAATTGGAATCCGGTATTGAAGGCTTACTTCATATTTCGGATTTATCATGGGACGAAAAGCCTGAGGCAGTCGAGGGATATGTTGCCGTTGGTGATGAATTATGGGTTCAAGTAATTGAACTAAATAAGAAGGATAGAAAAATAAAACTCGGGTTAAAACAGTTGGAATTAAGACCCGAAGATAAATATATTCAAACTAAACAGACCGGAGATATTGTTGAAGGCGTAGTTAAAAAGATTTTACCTTCGAGAGTATTTGTTGAATTGGAAAAAAATGTTGAGGGTGTTATTAAAATATCCGATATTAGTTATTTTAGAGTGGAGTCTCCTAAGGAATTTCTAAAGGAAAAAGAAACAGTTAAGGTAATGATTCTTGGTACTGATTTAGATAGAAATTATAAAATTCGTCTCGGATTAAAACAATTATCTGATGCGGAATGGAGAGATTTCTTTAAGAAGAATAATCCGGGAAATGTCATTGATGTTAAGATAAAGAAAGTTAATGAGTTTGGTATCAGTGTTGAAATTACCAAAAACATTGAAGGCTTTGTAAAATTAAGTGAGGTTGGGGATAAGAAAATCTCATTTGAAGAGGCAAAGGAAATGTTTAAGACAGGCGAGACTAAGGAAGCTTTGATATTAAACACCTATCCTGATAAGAAGAGAATTTATTTAAGCTTTCAGGCCGTTGAGAAAGAAAGAGAAAGAGAAGAGATAGCAAAATACGGTAAGTCCGATAACGAATCGGTTACAACAATCGGTGAGTTATTTGAGAATGCGATAGATAAGAAATAATGAAATTACTTCAAGCTCCGTGGCGATGGAGCTTTATTACAGGTTTGTCGGGCAAGAAGGTCGATTGTGTTTTTTGCTCGGCACAAAAAAAAGAAGATAGCGAGGCTTTAATTTGTTACAGGGGTAAGAATTATTTCGTTATTTTAAATAAGTATCCTTATAGTACGGGGCATTTAATGATAGTCCCATATAAACACACAACTAATCCGGCTGTAATTAAGCCTGAAGATACGGTCGAGATGTGGGAGCTAATGAATCGTTCTTTGGACTTATTAAAGGAGCATTTTAATCCGAATGGTTTTAATATCGGAATGAATTTAGGAGAAGCCGCAGGAGCCGGAGTTAAGGACCATTTTCATTTACACATTGTACCGAGATGGAACGGGGACTCTAATTTTATGGCTGTAATTGGAAAAACAAAGGTAATGTCTTATGAGCTTAAAGAGGTATATAAAAAAATATCCGAAGGTTTTGCTAAGTAAATATCTCATTCTTTTTGCAATTGTATTTACTTTGTACTCCTGTGCCGGTAAATCTGAACATAAAAATCTGATATTCTTAATTACACTCGATACAACCGGAACTATAATATCTCTTGGTCTTATAAAATTCAATCTTGGCTTAAATGGTTTAAATAAGAAGCTTAATTCATATATAGAAGATTTTTCACTCGGGCTATGGTATAGAATAGCCGATAAGGTAAATAAAAGTACAAAAAAAAACAAAGATATGCTTAAGTCACTAAGCTATATCTAACGGAAGTGTAAAAATGGATAAAATTAATGCACCAAAGGGGACAAAGGATATATTTGCTCCCGATGTTGAAAAATGGCAGTTTCTTGAAGACAAGGTAAGAGAAATCTTCAATAGATTTTATTTTTCCGAGATAAGAACTCCTGTTTTTGAACATACCGAATTATTTTCAAGAGGGATAGGCAGTGAGACGGAAGTCGTATCAAAAGAGATGTACACTTTTAAAGACAGAAAGGCGAGAAGTCTTACGCTGAGACCAGAAAATACCGCATCAGTTGTCAGGGCTGCAATCGAAAACAGACTGTTGGACTTACATTTTCCCCTAAGATATTATTATATTGGTCCTATGTTCAGGTACGAACGCCCTCAAAAGGGAAGACAGAGACAGTTTCATCAATTCGGAATAGAGGTCTTTAACGATGCAACGGCTGAAGTTGATGCAGAAGTTATCTTAGTTGCATATAAATTGCTCACCGAATTATCAATAACGAATATAAGAGTGGAAATAAACTCGGTAGGTTGCAAAAAATGCCGACCCGATTATTTAAAACTACTTTCAAAAGAGGCAGGAGAATCAAAAGAAAATTTATGCCCTGACTGTAATAGAAAATCAGAGACAAATCCGCTACGTATCTTTGACTGTAAAAACAAAACTTGCATAGAGGTTGCCGATAAATTTCCTAAGATAACCGAACACCTTTGCGATGAATGTAAGACTCACTTTAATAAGTTAAAAGAGACACTTGATATATTTGAAGTTCCGTATTTTGTAAATAATAAGTTGGTCAGGGGACTTGATTATTACACTAAAACGGCTTTTGAGATTACCTCTGATGCCTTAGGCTCTCAAAATGCAATTCTCGGAGGCGGAAGATATAATAACCTTATCGGTGAGCTTGGCGGTAAGGATATTGGCGGTATCGGCTTTGCGGCAGGTATGGAAAGAGTAATACTACATCTGAATAAAATTGAAAAAAGTAAAGAATTGAAAGTAATTATAATGTATCACTCCGAACAAGAAAAAAAAGCTGCCCTATCAATAGCGAGAGAATGTTGGAAAAACGGATTAAAGACATTTATTGATTATAATGCGCAAAATATAAAAAAACAGTTTAAGAAGGGCGATAAGATAGAGGCTGATTACGCATTTATAATAGGTGACGAGGAAGTTACCGAGGGCATAATTTCAATAAAGAATATGAAAACAAGAGAACAAGAAAAAATTAAAAATAAGGATTTGGAAAAATGGATAAAAACAAAAAACTAAAGAGAGAGATATACTGCGGTAAGGTAAACGAGAGTTTTGAAGGCAAAAATATTGCAATTTACGGTTGGGTCAATAATAAGAGAGAGCTTGGCGGTTTAACCTTTATCGACTTAAGAGATAGAGAGGGAATTGTTCAAATTGTAATAAACGAAACCTTTAAAGAGCAGGATTTGATTAAAAAAATCGGCAAGGAGTTTGTCTTAAGTGTAAGCGGTAAGGTTATTATGCGTTCCAACCCGAATTCTGAAATTTTCTCAGGCAAGGTCGAGATTATTGCAGACGATATTACGATACTTGCAGAGTCAAAACTACCACCCTTCTTCCCCGAAAACAGAGGAAAGGTCTCTGATGAAATAAGATTAAAGTATAGATATTTGGATTTAAGAAACAGCAGGTTACAGAGAAATTTTAAGATAAGAAACGAGGTTACAAATAAGGTAAGAAACCTTCTCACGGAAAACGGATTTTATGATATTGAGACCCCCATGTTAAGCAAGGCAACGCCGGAGGGTGCAAGAGATTATCTTGTTCCCTCAAGAGTTTACGGTGGCAAGATGTTTGCCCTGCCTCAATCCCCTCAACTTTTTAAACAACTTTTAATGGTTTCGGGCTTTGAGAGATATTACCAGATAACAAAATGTTTCAGAGACGAGGATTTAAGAGCGGACAGACAACCCGAGTTTACTCAAATTGATATAGAGATGAGCTTTGGCGAGCCGGAGGAGTTATTTAAACTAATTGAGACCATGATGGCTGATGTTTTTAAAATTGTCGGCAAAGAGGTTAAAACCGGCTTTAGGCAGATGACATACAAGGATGCTATGGAGAATTACGGCTCGGATAAACCTGATTTAAGAATACCCTTTAAGATAATGGAACTTACGGAATCGGCAAAAAGCTTAAATTCCAATATACTGAACGGAATTATTGAAAATGACGGAAAAATTAAGGCATTATGTCTTCCCGATTCAAAAAAATACTCAAGGAAAATTCTTGACAATATCAATAACTTTATAAGAGAGTCAGGCGGTAAGGGCGTTGTATGGATTAAGAATAGCGAAAACGGTTTTAAATCCTCAATAAAGGCAGAGCCTGATAAATTAGAAAAATTATACGAAGAAAATAATCTTGATAAGGATTCAATCTTGTTTATTATAGGTGATGAGGAAAAACGAGCATTAACTCTGACCGGAAGGTTAAGAGAGTTTCTCGGCAAGGAGTATATGGATAAGGATAAGCTTGAATTCTTATGGGTTGTTGATTTCCCCCTCTTTTTCTATAATGAGGATGAGGATAGATACGATTCAAATCATCATCCCTTTACATCGCCATACTTGGACGAAGTTGATTTATTGGATACGGAACCGCTAAAAGTCAGGTCTATCGCATACGATTTAGTCTTAAACGGAGTCGAAGTAGGTGGCGGAAGCAGGAGAATCAATGACTTGAAACTTCAAAAAAAGATTTTTTCACTATTAAACTTATCGGAAGAGGAAATTAATAATAAATTCGGTTTCTTTTTAGATGCACTATCCTTTGGTGCTCCCCCACATCTTGGGATAGCACTCGGTTTAGACAGACTCTTAATGCTTCTAACGGGTGAAGATTCAATAAGAGAGGTTATTGCTTTTCCTAAAACAACATCTTCACTATGCCTCTTGACAGGATCTCCCTCGGAAGTATCCGAGCAACAACTAAAGGAGTTAAAAATAGCCATACATAAAGGATAGAATTATAAGAAATGAACCGTTAAAAATTTAAAAATTCTATTAAAATTTATTGCAATGCTCAATTCTTTAACTTGTTATAACGTGCGTATTGAATGCTTTATTAAAGTTTTAACGGGGATTTTAATATGAGTGTAGAACCATATATTTTACAACATATGCCTTTATAAAAAACCTGATTTTTAACAAAATAAAAAAAAGATGTGATTTTTTTTTATTTTCATATATAATAAGATTGTGTCGTTAAAATTTGTTAGGAGGTATTATGAAAAGGACAGGTATTGTTTTCGTTATTTTATTATTTGTGGTTTTTCTTGAGTTAAATAGTAATTGGACAATTAAGTCAAATATTCTTCCAATTGTTAAAAAAGGTGTAAAGGATATTAATTTTGAAGTTAATACTCTCGAAAGAAATGCCGTTTTCTATATTCATTACAGGAGTAAAGGACTCGAAGGCTTTCAAGTTAGAAAGATGAGTGTTGGAAAAGACGGGAGAGTTTACTTTAAATTGTCAACAAAGAATCTATACGGTAAAAAACTCGAATACTATATTACCAACAATACCAACAATATCAGCAATAAGACGACGGGAGCTAATATGACTCCGGTTTTCACGGTAACAAATTTTACAAATAAATCATCTCCTGCAATTTATTTTATGGCAGCTACAAGTGCTGATATGACGGCAAAAAAGAATAGAGAACATATCGTAAAATTAACAGCCTCCCTATCAACCACATCAAGAATACAGGATAATGCACAGTCTCCGGGTAAAAAATACACGGCAAACGGAAATTTTAGATTATACAGAAATATACGCAAAGATAAGTATCAATTTGATTTTGATTCAAATTTTTCATATATCAATGAACCGATGCCAAGTGAAAGTAAGATAAATCTTACAAGTATGATGGTAAGGTATAAGAGGGGAATTCATAAAATTGAAGCGGGAGACGTATCCATATCAAATTCCGAATTTACAACATCCTATATGAACAGGCGGGGTTTTAACTATACCTTAGATCATAAACATTTTTATTTTAATACTTTCTTTACAAACGCCCAGCAAAAAAAGGGCTTTGACGGTTTTGGTATTCCTGTATCCGGTGCAAATATTTTTGGTGCTGTTTTCGGTTATAAGTTGGGATACGATTTTAATATAAAGGGACTGTTTATGAGTGGTACGGATAATCTTGACAGTAAAACCGTATCAAGTACGGATTATAAATTTAGAAACGGTAGTATGATATCAATATGGAGTAGTCTTAACTTATTAAAGAATCATTTGACGTTTAAAGGAGAACTTGCCAATAGTAATTTCGGTAAAAGTACGAGTGATGAAACTATTCAAAAAGAATCCGATACCGCATATAGAGCACAGATGAATTTTAATTATAAAATTGTTTCGGGTAATCTCGGTTATAAAAAAGTCGGGAGTAAGTTTAATTCAATAGCAAATCTATTCTTACAAAATGACAGAGAGGGATTAAACAGCGGTCTGACATTTACCATAAAAACATTTTCTCTAAATCTATCCTATTCAGACCAAAAAACATATATGGAAAGCACCGTTCAACCTATGTTAAATACCAAAAACTTAACTACGACATTTTCATGGATGTTGGGCAATCATGTAAGGCTTGGTGCCGATTACGGGACGAATAATCTTGATTATGACCAATCAACGGGACTGCAATCGGGTGGGACGGATATGAATACAATAAAATACGGTGGAAGTCTTGCCTTTATTGCAGGTTCAAACGGTGTTAACTTTAGACTCGGGAAGACGGAATCAGAAACTTTCAGCTCTAATTTAAGCGGGTCTGTTGGGATTAATTTAAGATTAGGAAGTTTTTTTTCATTAAATCCGTCGGTCAGTTATCAAGAACGAAAAAACTATTCGGATAATAGTATAACAAAGAGTACGTCAGCATATGTAAGTTCTGAAATTTCATTCGTACCTCAAATTCTAACGATAACATTTACCGGTTCATACTCTAAGAGTGAGGGTACTTACTCTAATTCAAGTTCATTATCGGCAAGTGGTAATTTAAACTTCAATATGGCTAAAATTTTCAAAAACTTCATTTCTCCGGTACTGTCATTAAGAACAAAATACCAACAAACAGATTACAGCGGTGTAAAAACCGATAGTTTTTCAATATACATCCAAGCAGACTTATCCTTTTAGGAGATAAAAATGAAAAATAAATTATTTATTCTTATTATGGTGATATATTTATCATCGGTTTTATTTTCATCCGTTATTAATCAACCCAATAATGGACAAAGCTTTAATATCGGCTCGAACGTAACATTTGAATGGACAGGAGGACCCTCAGAAGCTATAAGCAGATGGATGTTTCCTGATGGAAATATTTCTGTACCAGGTTTTTCTAGTTATAGTCTAATAACTCATCGTCTCAAGAGGGTTGGGACATATAAGACAACAGTTGAATATGATTATGGTACGACGATGTATGACAATGTAACTATAAATGTATTGGAGAATAGGGGTATTGCTTCTTCTAATGACACTTATATTGTAGGCATTCCAATAAAATTTAGTACATATAGTTTTAATACTCCTTCTCAGATTCGTTGGCTAATGGGTGATGATACATCAACCATGGGTTCTGATAATTTCACTCATACATATTCTAAACCCGGAACATATAAGGTTAGAGCTTATGATTTCAATGGTGATACTAACTCGACTCCGGTTGTTTTTTACGTGACTGTTTCCGAGAATAAATATATTTCCGTTTCACCCTCTATTCCCTATGCGGGTTTACTCTTAACTTTTACTGCCGTTAATTTTAATACTCCCAATAATATAAAGTGGGATATGGGAGACGGGACCATACTTAGCGTTAATAAAATTACAACAAATAAAAGAGCGAGAATATTAAGTGGTAATAGAGTGCAATATACATATGATACTCCCGGTAATTATTTTATTAAGGCTTATGACGATAACGGTACACAAGATACTCCCGTATCTCTATCCTTAGGAGTTGTTATGCCTAATAGGCAGATAGTCTATTTACCGGAGGGGAATATCAGGGTAGATCAGCCTGTTTATTTAGGTGCTACCGGATTTCTAACAACGGTGATAGATTGGGACTTTGGTGATGGAGTCTTATCACCGGGAGACAGCACAAATGTTTTACACCGTTTTCAACAAGAAGGTACTTGGATAGTTAAGGCAAAGGACTCAACAATAAATCATACTCCTATTGAAAAAGCGATAGTAATTTTACCTGAAAACAGATCATTGGTTCTATCAGCTCCTGAAATAAGAGTTAATACTCCAATACAAATTTCAGCATTGAATTTCAGGGGAGATCTTATACTTTGGGATTTCGGGGACGGGATTAAAGAATCATCGGGACATACGGTAAACCATACCTATGAGAGAGGCGGGACTTTTATAATAAAAGCGAGAGACGAAAATGGTGAAAGTACGAAAGATTTTACATCAACAATTATAGTTAGAGGAATAAGCGATGAAGTGAATATTGAAATAGCTGAAATAAAACTTGATAACGGTAAATACTATAAGATAGTACCGAAAAACTCCAAAGAAATTAGAGCTGTGCTTAAGATGAAAATGAGAGGAACAGGCACTGTCTCCGGTTATTGGTTGGTTGACGGCAATCCCTTTGAATTTTTCAATGAATTATCCGTACAGGGTGAGTTAAAAGAGATTTCAACAAATACCATTCCGGGGTTACCGACAATGAATCCGGGGGTTCATACTGTATCGGTTGTACTGACAAATCCGACTGAAGTACAACTGAACTTTCCGGTGTTAAGATATTTTGTATTGGCCTCGGAGACAAAGATGGAAACAAGTTCACCAAAGGACGGATTTGTCGTAAAGGAAAAAGAAATTCCCGAATTCTCTTGGAAAGAACCTAAGGGCGGTTCAAAGTATAAGATAGGTTTTTCAAATTATATATATCCTCTTTTAATGAACGAAAGTAGTATTAGTTGGGTTGATGTGGATTCCGTTCTTAAATATAAACCTTCAAAGACTCTTTGGAATAAGATAAGTAGAAATAAATGGACATATTGGAAGGTTAAAGCCTTTGATACCAACGGACAATTTATAGCTGAAAGTGATATACAGGAGATTAAGGTAGTAATAGCAAAGGCTGAAATATCATTGAATGGTATAACCGATCTTGACGGTAATAAAGTGAGTATAGTCAACGGGATTGTCAATTCAAATAAAAAAAATCTTTTGGTAAACGGCAGTATAAAATATAAGGGACATTCCAAATATATAGTACTAAGAATATATTCGGGGGACCAACTCATCGATCAATTATTATTCAGAGATGTCAAAAAAAATGAGATAAGAACCTTTGAAAGTTCTATCCCGAACGACAAAAAAAACACAAAGATAAAATTTGAAGTCCTAAAAACCTCCTCACCCTCAGTAATAATAGGCATAAAAGGACTAATACTAAAAAACAAATAAAAAAAGGGGCAGCAAAAACTGCCCCTTACCTTACCTTTACCTAATTTCGTGCCAGTCACTTTTCCTACTTTACCCCGTAAAACTACACATTATATTTTTCCTAATCTCAAATACCACCAAAAAATACTTCTCCCGTAAATCACCCTTAATTCCCAAGATTATTTGACTCTTTATACTTCTTTTTTATTTTATTTATGACGATTTAGTACAATTTTCCATACACCTCTACAAAAAAGTTTAGACTGATTTAATTTGATATATAACTTGTTTATATCTTGCTTTTAAATTACTTTTTTATTTGTTTAAGCTTTCTTGTTGAGTACAGTATATCTTGCTGTATATCTTTTTTACCCGTATTTT
>CAYOTE010000003.1:19042-34833 GCA_964406785.1 uncultured Clostridia bacterium | reverse complement strand
TACTATTACTCGGGAGTATCAAGAAAGATTAAAATGCCACGACAAACAGTCTTAATAATGGGCTCTGCAGGAGATTTTTTGCAAAATATTGAAGAATGGATATATTAAATAAGTGCTTTTTGTTTGCTAAAAACAATAAATTTAGATATCATATTAAGGATGATAAAGAAAAACTTTTTAATTCGTAAAGATTCGACAATTATTTTATTATCTTGTTCATTATTATATTTTATATTAACCTTTCTTATTCTACCTGATTATGCTCCATTTTTAAAATACCCTCTTCTTGCAAAGCAATATTTGAACGGCACATTGGATATGAGCAGAATTACCGATCTCAGTCCGATATATTTTTATTTTAATATTTTAATTATGTATTTTTTTAAATCAATAAGTTTATCGGTAAACGTTATAAGAGTCATCCATATAGTTTTATTGTCTTTTTCAACATTATTTATCTTTAAAACATTCAAAATGTTTTTTTCAAAATTATTAAGTGCCGTTGGAATCATATTTTTTACCTTTAACTATACTCTTATCGTTTATACTAAGGTAATTGAGCCTGAAATATTTATGATATTTTTTCTATCCGGTTTTATTTATTATATTAATAAACAAGATATATGTATTAGGGACATTCTGATTGCCGGAATATTTTTCGCTTTTGGTGTATTGACAAGATCAAATTTTCTCCCCATTGTAATTATTCTCCCCATTTATTTATGGTTTAAAAAAACAGGTAAAAAAAAATGGATTAAAAATGTCATAGTACTTATTATTCCGATTCTTCTGTCTATCTTATTTTTGATAGTTAGAAATTATTATATCAATGGAGAATTCTCACCGTATGCAGCTGACCCCGGATATGTTTTTTTTGAGGGCAATAATCCAAATTCTTCAGGTCAGAGTGCTGTTTACCCTCCACTTATAAACAATATAGCCTATGAATATCCTAAAAAACCCGATTATCAGCATAAAATTTACAGTATGTTTGCAAAAAAAATAACAGGTAAGAATCTTTCCGTCATAGAAACAAATGATTTTTGGAGTAAAAAGGCAAAAAATTATATAATAGACTATCCTCTTGTATTTATTGAACGTATTTCTAAAAAAATTCAATATTTTTTTCATAATTACAGAAGACATGACTTAGAGAATGCATATAAATATGATTTTGCTATAAAAAACTCTCCTTTTCCCGTTTTCCCCTTTTGGATAATTTCTTTATTTGCATTAATAGGAATACTTATAAGCATACATAAGTGGAAAAAAAACTTTATTTTTCTGGCAATTTTTTTCATGCAATTCATTGTACTAACCTTAATATATGTTTCGGAAAGACAAAGACTCGCTATACTGCCAATTTTTATTTTTTTTTCACTTTATACAATTGACTATTTTTTAAAGAATCGCAAATATATTATTTATTTGTTATTTCTTATTGGAGCTTCATACTTCTTCCTATCTGTTAAAACCGATTTGATGTATGAAGAAGATTATATATGGCAAACAACAAATAAATCGTATAATAATTGGATTGAGGCAAAGATACAAAGAAAAGCGTTCAATACAAGATTATCAGAAAAAAACATTTATAATGCTTTAAAAAACACGCCTTGGATGTTTAACGAAAGACATCTTGCGTATATACCGTACAAATTAAATAATATTTGTAAAAATATAAACCATGAAAAATTAACTTCAAATAATTTTTCAAGACAATTTTCAAATGCAATATTATTAATTGAAGCAAAAAAGCTAAAGAAAGCTGAAAAAATACTATTACAATTATTTAAGAAAGATTATCATTTTAAAAGAGACTTTTTTATTTCATCTCAACCGCTTTATTATCTTGGTATTATTGAAGAGAAAAGAAAAAATTATAATAAGGCAATTTTATATTTTAATAATGCCTTGGCAATAAATCCAGGCTCACCATTCTCGTTATCTCATATGTATGCTCTCACAGGTCAAGAAAAATATAAGGATAAAATAATAAGATATTTTGATAAGATAGATGCCTGTTTTTTTATTGGGAAAGCATTATTAGAGATAGGTAAGCCTCAAATAGCAAAAAATTATTTTAAAGTTGTTATTGATTATTTTCCTAATTACAGAGACGGACTTATATATTATGCGGTTACACTTGGAAGATTAAAAAATTATCGCAGTGCTGTTTTTTTCTACCTTCAAGCATTAAAAAGAAGATTGGACCCGATATATTTTGAGAAAGATATACTTTCAATCTTCAAAAATTGGGTAAAGCAAGAAAACAACAATCCAATATCAATATACTATTACGGACAGGTTTTAGGACAATTCGGACATTATACACAATCAATAGAATTATTAAACAAAGCATTATTATCATCAGATAAAAACAATAAACTCATTATAGAAAAAGAATTAATAAAAATGAGAAAATTATTAAAAAACTATAAAAACGGAGAGATGAGATGAAACAGTTATCTATTATTATTCCTGTTTATAATGAGGAAAAAACAATCTCGGTAATACTTGATAGAGTTATATCTGTTAAATTAATTAATAATATGGAAAAAGAAATAATTATAGTAAATGATTTTTCAACAGATAATTCAATGAGTGTAATCAATGAATATATCGAAAATAATAATAAAAACAATTTATCTCTGATTAATCACAGTATAAATATGGGTAAGGGTGCAGCAATTCATACAGGTATTAAAACCGCTTCCGGTGATTTATTAATAATACAGGATGCAGATCTTGAATATGACCCTGAGGAGTATAATGTTTTACTTGAGCCTGTTATAAAAGGCTTTGCGGATGTGGTTTACGGTTCACGATTTGGAGGCAGTAAACCACATAGAATTCTTTTTTTTTGGCATTCCATAGGTAATAAATTTCTCACATTTCTTTCGAATATGTTTACAAATCTTAATCTATCCGATATGGAAACCTGCTATAAACTCTTTAAAACGGATTTAATTAAGAGCTTAGATTTAAAAGAAAAAAGATTCGGATTCGAACCGGAAGTTACGGCAAAGATATCAAGAATAAAGGACGTTCGCATATACGAAGTTGGTATATCATATTTTGGAAGAACCTTTGACGAGGGTAAAAAAATTAATTGGAAAGACGGTTTAAAGGCTATATACTGTATATGTAAATATAATATATGGAGTAAATAATCAATAAGACCTAAAATTTTAGGTAAGATTTCCCATTTACAAAATATCTCAAGAATTTACACTATTGTTATATCTTTAATAGAAGCTTTTTCACCTTTTTCAAAAAACCAGGTCATCAATTCTCGCTTTAGACCAATGAATAATTTATATTTTCCCGGAGATAATTTTTCAGAATTTATTGAAGTTTTAAAAGAATAGGTTTGTCCCTTTTTAATATCCTCAGGAATAAGGATTTCTCCAAAACCGGAATCGATTACATTCTCGTCCAAATCAAGCAATTTAATGCCAATAGCAATTCTATGGCTAACGCCCTTCACATACCAATCAAAATTACTCTTATTTTCAAGTTTTATGTTTAAGTTAATTTTCTCATTTTTTTTTATATTATCTCTCTCAAGCTCTACGCTCATAGAAGATTTATAATTTAGCGGAATAATGTCAACAGATTCCTTCCAGTCACCTTTCTTTACATCATCACCGTCCTTTTTATACACAAGTGCAAGCGACGTAAATACAGAGCTGAAAAACCGTAAGATAACATGGGGACTTTTAAAAACTTCCTGAGGCAATTTTACCCAATTATCCAGATATTGACTCTCAATTTTTATATCAATATTCTCATCTACCAATTTAAAATTACAATCTTTAAAAATCTTTAATAAATTATCTAATTTGAATAATTTTGTATTTGGAATATCTCTTGCCAACCTATTAAGTTTAAGTTCCGTAGTTATTACGCAAAGCCCACCCGGTTTTAATACTCTACGCATCTCACTGATTGACTTTTTAATATTTTTTTCAAAGCCAAAATGTTCTATAGAGGATGCGGAAAAAACAAAATCAAAAGAATTATTTTCAAATTCCAAATTTAAAGCATCCATTTTTTTAAGTTCAAGATTATTCTCGGGATAGATAAAAGGTGCATATTTTCCGGGATTTAAAGGTATGTCCGGCTCATCCTCTCCGCCAATATAATTTCCTTCGTATAAGTCAACACCTACAATCTTTTTAATCTTATGAGCTAAATAGTATAAAATTTGTTCTCTGCCGGCAGCAATTGAAAGTCCCTCGCTCTCAGGATGCAGATAACCCAGCTTTTTTAAAACAAAGAGAATGTGAGTAAATTCCCATATCTTCCTATGAAAAGAGTTTTCATCCATACCCCAAATCATTTTTATACTTCTAAGAACATCACCCCATTCCGGATTATAAATATCAGCCACATTCGGAATCTTATTTAAAGGAATTTCTTTTGCAATCCTCTCTTTAATTAATTCGTTCTTATCTATAACAGGAAAGAGCAACTTATCAAAAGGTTTAATAATCGTATTATAGAATTTATTCGAAAATTTAATATACTCAATACTTCTTTTTTTCATGGTGCTAATTATAATTTAAACCTAAAGCTAAGTCAAATATTTTTAAGCCTGAAATTTCCATCAAAATTTTAGGTTACGATAGTTACTCGGTTTTTCCAAGTTGCAAATAATTAGTTAAAGATTATTTTTGTAATCCGGTACAATGCTGATTTTTTTTATAATAAAATTATCTTTTATAGTTGAAGGTGTCTTTATTTTAATAAAAGACAGCTCTTGTTTAACAGACAGAGATACTATATTTTGACTTTTGTTTATATCTATTATTTTAATGATTTTTTGTGATTTATTCTTCGTATAGACTAAAATTTCTATAGGGACAGTATTTACTTGAGTTTTATCTGTACTTTGGCTATTGCCTATTATTATAATTTCATAAACACCCTGTTTTATAGGGTAAAAATTAGTTGTTATGCTTCTTGCATTATTGCTCTTATTTAGGAAAAGCGTTTGAGTGTTTAGGAATTTTAACAATGTCAAGTCTATACCCGTCTTCATATAATAGTATAAAACCCAATCAGGATAAGTGTCTTCTGAAAAAATAGGTGGAATATCCGCTCTATTTTGTTTAGATGAATTATGTGACAAAATACCTTTACTGTCATCTTTTTTATAGGTCTCAGGTTGTAAAATAAAATTCAATCTATCATAAGGCGATTTCGTTGCAATACTTACATTATAAATAAAATCATGAAAATTTGCCTTAGGTGATAGATTTGTAAATACAATACTTTGTATTCTGTTTTTATTTTTATAGGTAATATTTTTTTCGTTTCCATTAATAATAACTTTAACATTATCCATTCTTGTTGCACTTATAATTTGCAATTTTATATTTTCTATTTTTGTTTTAGAATATATCCAATGCGTAAAGAATCTTTTTTTTGTCATTCCCCAAAAGGGATTTTTTTCATAAGTTTTCAAAGGAAAATATGACGTATTTACTCCCCTGCAAAATAATCTTTTCGGAGATATTGTTATTTTTGGAGTTTTTAAATTGGATAATTGAGGAGATATTCGATATAAGAACAAAATATCACAATTCCATGGCTGATATTTTGGCTTATTTACCTCAAAAAAAGGTTTAAATTCATTCAGATTAACTCTTCTCGGATGTTTGACGATTGTCGCATTGGAATCAACGTAAACCTCTTTATCACATTGAACAAAATAAACTTTTTTCTCTCTACTTCTTAATCTTTTTTTAATAAAATTTCTTTTTAGCCTTATATCGTTGATGATTTTAGGCGTACGATGTTGACTTGAAAAATAACGTTTGCCATGAGTAATAAGATTATGATTCAATCTATAAGGCGTAACAAATTTATACTTTGAGGATGTTTTCAGAAGATTGAAATTTTTTATATTCTCATTAATATTTATGATACTGTAAAACACAATAAAGCCCCATGATAGTAATAATAACGAAAATAATAAAGATTTCCTCTTATCAAATAATCGTAATTTCCCAATATCATAGAATAAAGTCTTTGCCGCAATAATTGCTATGGCAGAATAGCTTGGGATTGCCATTCTATCTCCGTAAAATCCGGCAAAACAAATAAAAGTAACATAAATAAATATATAAAATGTTATGGTTATGCTTGTTTTTTTCTTAAATTTAATAATAAGCAATAGACCTATTACAAATAAAATAAGTAAAGCCAAACCATAATTTTTTACAAAATCTCCCAAAAATTTTTCAAAAATCTCCGTTGGAGCTCGCTTTCCCCAATCTTTATTCAATGTACTGGTTTTTAATATGTATGCATCCAAGAATACTTTCAAATTTATTACAGGATATACAATCCAATTGGGACTACTAAGTATAAATCCTGATATTGCCCCCAAAGGAATAATGATAAATTGTCTTAATAAATATTTTATTTTATTATTGTTTTTTGACAGTATTACTACAAAAACTAATAAAAGCACTACGGGAAGAGCATTATATTTTGCAGCAAATGACATTCCGTAAAAAAATGATGCGAAAAAAAGAGTCTTTGGACTTGGAGTTTTTACGTATTTTAGAGCAATGTATAAGGTTGCAGTCATCAATAATGCAACAAGCATATCCGACTTAAATATGTGTGAATGTAAAACTAAAAGTTTGTTAAAAGCTACAAATACAGCTGCCGCTATACCTACCTTTGTATTATAAAAATCCTTTCCTATTTTATAGACTAAATATATTAAAAGTGTCCCCAATATTGCCGTAAAGATTCTTCCTGCCACCATAGTAAAGCGATACCCATCAGGAGTAAATATAAACGCAGCTCCATTATTAATAGCTCCGAAAAAAACAAGAAAAAACTTATATATATGTGCAAAAACATAATTAATATACATAAACATCATGGGATATCCATGAGTTGGAAAAGGATTTTTAAACAGTTCCCATGTCCAAGTTAATATAGCTGTTTCATCCACAGATTTAAAGACAAAAAACTGCTTAACCCGTAACAAAAAGCCTATTAATAGAATTATTATTATCGAAAGCCTATGCATTAATCTGCTATGTATCAGTCGGTTTATCTTAGTCATAATCATAGGCAATTTTACCATAAATAAAAGGTGTAAACAAATTCGGAGACTAACTAAAAGGGGTGTTTTTTTAAAGACATACAGTGCTTAAGCACTGTATGTCTAAATTGAAATATTTTTACTCTACTACTTCAGAGAGTTTAATAACAGAAGGCTTCCCCTCAAGGGCTTTTCCATTCTGTGAAGATACTGCATATACCTCATATGTATTAGGTATATCTTTTGAGACATCTCTATGGACATACTCTAATGTTTCGTTTGCACCTATCTCCTTTAACAGAGTTTTATTATCTCCATCAACTAAATAAACCTTATATTTTACAACATTTCGCTGATTATTTGCGGGATTTTTTTCCCACTTTAATATATCTGTATATTGAACATAAAATAAACTTCTGTTCATTTGTCGTTTACCTGATAAGTTTGAAGGTGGATATAATCTAAATACATTAACCTCAATTTCTTCACGTGTTAATTGTGCGGAAGTATCCAATGCCGTTACCTTTACTCTATGGCTTCCCTCACTATAATTGTTAGTATTCCATGAATATGTATATGGTCCTTTGGTAAGTTCACGTTTTTTTTTACCGTCAATGTAAAATTTAACATTTTTTATGCCCTTTTCATCACTAACATTAACCTCAAGCGTCTCAACATCATATACAGTACTTCCGTTAATGGGTTTTACAATATGAACTGTTGGTGGACAATCTTTATCAACCGTTATTTCATATTCAACCTTTTCAGAAGAAGCTCTTGTACCGATTGCTTTTATTACGTGTTTTCCGGGAGCAATCTCCGATGTATTCCACGTGTATGTCAACTTAGAAGCATTACTTACGGTAGAAACGGAAGTTCCGTCAATAAATAATTCCATTCCCGTAATTGCATCTTTTGCATCAACGTCTTCGATCAATACCTCTATTTTTGTACTTCCGCATACTCTTGTGCCACCCAATGGCGTTGTAATAGCTATACCTCTTGAACCGTATTTCTTTGTTGCCAATACAATTTCTTTATTATTTCTTCTCCACATAACATAAACATCATATTCAGAAACTGCAATTGCCGGTTTTTTCCACTCACTTAAATGAGCATCCTTTGCAAGTGTTTCTCTTTTCCACTTACCTTTTTCATATGTTGCCAATCTCACTACATTAGCATCATCATTAGGACAGGGCATTTCTGCCCAAGATACATAAACCGTACCTTTTTCATCCGCACCAATTGCCGGCCAACTATCAAAATCATGACAGATTCTAACCTTATCACCGGAATCAGCCCTGATACTTGCTCCGAATTTTTTGTTCTTTGCTGATTTATAGGCAAAAAACACAGGACCGGCTTCTTTTTGTCTTATACTTCTATAACCATGATAAACAGTAAGACTTCTATCCACATAAATATCTCCGAATGAAACAGCGTCCATACCCTCTGGGGCAGCAACTAAAAGAGGAGTCCTGTCTTTACTAAGATTACCACCACTCTTACAAGTTACCAAATACCCCGGACCACTTCCCGTTTTAAAACTGCCCCAGACACTTCCGTCAGGACCTACAGCCATCGATGTATCTCTCCACTTTCTTGCTCCCTCCATTAACACTATCTCGTTTGTATTCCATCTTTTTCCTACGTTTTTATAAAGATAGACAATTTTTGTCCATGCCCCTCCCGAGCCAGCCCATTTTGAAGCAATAATATGAAGTTTTCCCGTACTATCACAAACTATGTTTGGATGAGAAATATAATAACGTCCGGATTTCTTCCAAACTGTTTCCTTATGCCAACCCTTTTTATCTCTCCAAGCATGAAGTAATGTATCGGAAGGTGCACTCGTCATATATACAATATGAATACTAGAACCATCCGGTTTTACGCCCATTCTCGGACGTTGAAATTTACTCTGTATTCTAAACGTACCCGGAATAAGTTCATCCATAATAACTTTATTCTTTACTATCTGCCCATAGTGCAAACCATCTACTTTTTCCCATACAAAATGCAAAATATTATTCTGGTCACACATAATATCAAATGCACCGCCGGTTTTATTTAAAGTTACGATTTTAAAATCGCTACCATAATTAAATCCCGCCAATAACATTATAATAATTAAACTATAAATCCATTTCATTTTTTATCCTCCACTCAATTTTATTTAAAACGATAACTAATTCCAACAAAAGTTCTCAGTCCTGAAAAATCCAAATCTTTGTTCAAACTCTCAAAAGAAAATTTAATAATATCATACTTTAAATCTAAATAAATAGAAATTTTATCATTCAATGTATAATAGGTACCTGCAATTAACGAAGCACCAACATTACTTTTCCATGATTGTTTTTCAAGAGTACTAATATCATTTGATTCCTTCAAATTATAATGAGAAACTGCAGCACCTACAAAGGGCTTAAATTTACCCGACATAGAAAAGGCATATTTCACACCAAGAGAAATCGGAATCATCGATACATCTGTTTTATCTTTAAGAATAGTGAACTCGCCACTTGCCATACCATATGATAAGTTTAAAAATGCTGCCCAATTATTATTAAAGAAATATGTTACCTTGAAGTCTATTCCGAGTAAGCCACTACCGTAAACATCATTAAAAACCTTGTCTGAGACTGACATATAACCAAGACCTAATCCAAGACTAAAGCCTTTTTTAACTTCTTCGTATTCGAAAGTCTTCCTAACCTTCTTTTTATTTACCTTAGTCTTTTTAATATTTTTAGCATCAACTTTTTTATACTTCTTCACGCTTGCTGTTTTTTTTCTTTTTTTCCTCTTAACCAATTTTCCGGTTTTATCATCAACTACCATAACTTTAATTTTTTTCTTATCATAAAGACATTTGATATTTGTTGATATAATCTCATCGCCTTTTGAAAGTCCCGTAGAAATCAACGACTCTCTTTTTAAATTGTCCGTAGCCTGAATTTTTACATAAACTTTTCTTGCTCTTTTACCATTTACGATATACACAAAGGAACCGGTTCTATTCGAAGAAATCAAGTCTGTGTTTATAACAATACCATCATTTACTACCTGCTTAATTACTTTAAATGAAGCCTTCATTCCCTTTTTTAATACATTATTAGTATTTTCTACTTCAATTGCAATAGCAGAATTTGAACTGACTACAGTACCGGAATATAATGCCGATATATCTGAAAATTTTAAATTAATATTATCATTAAGTTTAAATAATTGTTCGTCAGACTGTCCTATAACAATTTTCATCTTATCACTATTTACAATCTTTGCAATCAAATCACCAACATCAACCTTATCTTCGGTAGCAACATTACAGGTAACAGTTCCCGATATAGGAGCGGAGAAATTCATTCTTTCTATATTCGCTTTCTTTTCTTTAATCTGATCTTCAAGCTTAACAATTTCCTTCTTTGTGTTTTCCTCTGCCTTGGGATTTCTTTCCTTCCAATGTTCTCTTTTAAAAAGTTTGACTTTCAACGCTTTAAGTTTTACAAGCAAGTCCGATAACTCTTTTTGAGCCTCAACCGCATCAAATTTAACCAATACCTGTCCTTCTTCAACCCTATCACCGGTTTTTACCAAGACCTCTACAACCGAGCCTTCCGTTTCTGCTTTTACTTCTACTTCATTTGAAGGAACAACAGTCATATTAAAAACTTTATAGATATTAAAGCTTTTAGCAAGAATAGGAACAACTTGAACCTTCACTCGTCTCGGACATTTTTTTTTCTTTTTTTTCTTTACAACAACCGGCTTAACTTTTTTCTTAACTTCTTTTTTTACCTCTTGTTTCTTTACTTCTTGTTTTACTTCTTGTTTTACTTCTTGCTTTACCTCTTTTTTAACTTCTTTCTTAATTTCTTGTTTAGCTTCTTGTTTTAAAAAAAACACGGAAAGTATTACTTCATCTCCCGATGTCTCTTTAACCGTAAATCTTTCATTCTCGTACTTTAACAAGTCCTTCTTTAATAAGTCTAAAAACTTCTTACTTGTATAAACCCTGACTTCAATAAGATTAGAAGACTCCAATAACCCATAAGAACTTATTCCCAATGCATCTTGATCAGCATTAAGATGCTCAATATACTTACTAACATTTTCCTTTTCGTGGTTAATGGCATTTAATTGGCCTACAAAACTGCCAAGAACAACCATTACCAAAAACCACGTAATAATAAACTTTACTTTCATTTACAACTCCTCATAATATTTTATTATATAATTCCATATAACATTAAAATCTAACTTCATTCATAAATTAAATTATAATTTTGGGTCAAACTATTATCAAATTCTACTGCAATATCTTTTAGAATAATATCAGATCCAAAAATAATTTCAACTTTGTTCCCATGAATATTCAACTTTCTTTTTTTTAAACTAATCTTAAAATTTCCGGCATTAATTCTTTTAGAAAAAAGAAATACATCATTGAACTTTATTTTTATTATTCCATCAAATACACTCTTTAATCTTACAATAATATTCTTTTTTTTTAATTGATACATGGAAAATGTTCTAATAACCTTTGAAATTTTAAAATACTCCTTAACTTTTACAATGATGTACTGAGAACTTTTATACTTTATTCTGCAGTAATCCTTAATATTTTCTATTCTTTGAACCAATTTATCTGCGGAAAAAGAAAATCTTTGATAATTTTTTAACTTTTCCAGGTGAAAGATAATGTGCGTTACCGAATAGTTTTGAATTAATTTTTTTATAGATTCTTTAGATGGAAATTTTCTTTGAAATTTGGATAATATATTCTTTAATTTAGAATAATAGCCTAACGGAGGATGAGACACTTTCGAATTTAAAATATAATTTTGATGAAACATCCAATTGTACATATAGAAGGCATTTCTATGATTTTGCTTGAAATAAAACGGAATTTCAAGAATAACTTTATTCTTTTTAAATGGAATTTTTTTATATATATCAGAACTTTCTTTTACAGGCAAAGCCATTAAATCATTAGAGTCAAAAAGTTGAAGCGGACTATAATTAATATTTTCAAAAATCATTAATAATAATATAAAAACAGGAAAGACAAGTTGAAATAAACGATTTTTTTTTTTGAGAAAAAAACCTTCCGCACCTATAACAGCA
Source organism: uncultured Clostridia bacterium (assembly GCA_964406785.1). Taxonomy (GTDB): domain Bacteria; phylum Acidobacteriota; class Aminicenantia; order UBA2199; family UBA2199; genus JAOZTV01. The sequence continues at coordinate 22,628 of CAYOTE010000003.1, read as the reverse complement.
ACGATAATAAAAAGAGGCAGTATATATATAAAAACTCTTCTTATAGCTCTAAGACCGGACAAGGGCAAAATACGGTTAAAACCGTTGTAGATGGAAAATGATTTTAAAAAACTTATGTTTGGAAACTGAATAAATATCATAAAATAAAAAAACAGCGTAATTATGATAACCTTATTCCACCGATTAATATCTTTCCAATTAATAATTGTAACCGATAATACCCACAGTAGGAAAAATATAAAAATTATATCAAGATAAAATTTATCTTTAAAAGCTAACACAGACATTATAGCAATCATAGAATAAATTGTAATTGCGTATAAGGTTTGTTTTTTTCTGATCAATGAAACAAAAAACATCGTTACAAATAGAGTAAATACAAATCCCGGGAACAAATAATCTCTTTTTTCCTGCGGAATATCAAACACATTGCTAAGCACCTTACTATAAGAGAAAATATCAGCCGGCTCTATCAAATCCTTTTCTACTTTTTTTATAGTATCGTTTTGCCCAATTGAAACATATGGACTCAGTATTAATACAATGAGAATCGATATTATAAAAAACCCAATTAATAGATATTTGAATTCACGAAATGTTGACTTTTTTAATATTAACGATGTAATAAGAAAGACAGGTAAAATAAACACCCATAATTGTACACCATAATAAACCGAAGACATAAATTGTAAAAAGGATAAAAACATAATAGGAATCAAATAGAGATTGTTCTTAGATTTAAAGTATTTTACAATAAATAAGAGGACGAAAGGAAAGATATATCTCGACATAAAATTCGGCCACATAAAAAACAAAAAATTATTTGAATGTATAATAAATAAAAAAGAAAAAATGAAAGGAAATATTTTAGTGCTGGAAAATTCCCTTGCAAGTAAAAAGCACCCTAATCCGCCAAAAAGCAGTGATAAAATTATAAACAAATTATAACTTTGAATAATACTAAAGCCCAAACCTTTAAAAATTATAAAGAAAAAGGATACCCCAAATAAGGGATGAGTTTTTGCCAAAATATAAGACTCAGGATAAAAAAAAGGAAGATGATATATGTCTGAAAAACCGGTATTAATTGAATTACTAATTATGCCTATAATACTCTGTAAATCCGACATATGAGGAACCAATTTAGAATGAGGAAGAAGCGTAGAAAAACCCTTAAATAAACCGGGATAAAAAGAATAGATAATGACAAGATACGAAAACAAAATAATTGCATAGAAAAAAGACTTCTTTTTTAAATTATTATAAGTTAATTCGTTTTCCAAAAAAAACATAGAGAAGACTACCATAAAAGAACATAGTATTCAAGTAAATAAGTACCTATAAATTTGTCATATGAATTACCGAATATTAGCATTATAACAAGTAAAACAACTAAAATTAAGAAATAATATTTACACCGTTTAGCAATAAACAAATACCTGCCTTTTTTAGAATTTTAAATAATTATTATTCTTAGATATACGCAATTCATGCATTAAACATAAAAACGATAAAAAAGAAGGAAAACCAACCTGCTTGACAAGAGTTATCAACATATTATAAACTTAATGGGCAAATAAATATTTTTTTATTTTGGAGGATTTGTTCCAGTAGCAAAGGAGATATTAGGAGAATTTAGTGAGAGTTATTATTATCATACCGGCGTTCAATGAATCGGAAAACATAAAGAGAGTTGTAAATGATATTAAGAAGGAAAACACAAACTGGGATATTCTTGTCGTTAATGATTGTTCCTTAGATAATACAAGTGCTATCGCTAAATCAACAAAACAGGCTTTTGTCTTAGACTTACCTTTTAATCTCGGAATAGGAGGTGCCGTTCAAGCAGGATTCAAGTATGCAAAAACTCATAATTACGATATTGCCATAAAATATGATGGAGATGGTCAACACCTGCCTGATGAGATAAAAACTCTGTTAAATGTGCTGTCTGAAAATAACGTTGATGTTGTAATAGGTTCAAGATTTTTAGAAAAGCATGATGGTTTTAAATCAACTTTGATGAGAAGAGTGGGCATAAAAATATTTCAAATTTTAAATTCTATGCTAATTAAACAAAAGATAACAGATAATACATCAGGATTTATTGCCTTCAATAAAAAAGTTATCAGTTTTTTTGCCGAACATTATCCTACAGACTATCCTGAGCCCGAATCAATAATAAATTTAAAAAAAAACGGCTTTGTTATCAAGGAAGTTTTTGTTAAGATGCAACATAGACAGGGTGGAAAATCATCAATATCGGGACTAAAATCGATTTATTATATGTTTAAGGTAATATTAGCCATTATTATGGGCTCAATGAGAAAAAAAATTTTGAGGGATTAAACTATGGAAAATATTGATGTTAACAGAATTCAATATATATTAATTGTCGGAAGTGTTTTATTTTTATTATTTATAATTGAATTAATAAGAAAGAAAAAAATCAAAGAGCAATACTCCTTACTATGGCTTGTTCTGGGTATTGCTTTTATTTTTCTTTCAGTATGGAGAAAAGGACTGGATTATTTAGCTTCTTTTGTAGGTATTGATTATCCGCCTTCCGCTCTTTTTATTATGCTACTAATAGGTGTATTTTTCATACTAATACAATACTCGATAATCATTTCAAAATTATCAAATCAAAACATAATTCTTGCTCAAGAGATAAGTTTAATTAAATTGGAATTAGAAAAAATAAAAGAGTTTAACAAGTCTTGATATATTACACCATGAATAAGAAAAGAATATACTATTTACTGCTTTTTGTACTGTTTTTATTTGTTTTTGATAGATTTTTCTTTTTTTCATTTTCAAAACTGGAAAAACACACCTATCGACACCAAAATTTTAAAAAAAGATTTATTACATTTCCATCAGGTACATACGATACATTAATTGTCGGTTCATCAAGAACAAATAAGGGAATTCATCCGGCTCTCCTTTATAAATCACTTGGTATTAAAGCCAAGAAAATTGCACGGGCAACTACCGGTTTTAAATTTAATTATAAGTTTTATTTGGAGTATAAAAAATTTTTAAATAAACCTAAATTCTTGATTTACGGTCTTGATTACTTTATGTTTAAAATGCACTCTAATCAGAAATGGATGCGTTTTTTCTCAGAGACCAAGAATAAAGACCTTAAAGGCAAAGGAATATTAAGATTGTTTTCAAATAAAAAAGGAATTGATTCACTTATAGTTGATTCACTTAACGACATGAACGCTTTTTTACTACCAAAACAAAAAACTACCAATAAACCTCTGGAAAAGTTTATACATATAAAAAGAAAAGGTAAGCTTGTTAAGGTAAAGCGAATTCCTGATTATATGAGTAAATTTGTTGGTTTTAAAAGTAAAGATTCTTTTAAACCTTCAAAAGTTGCAAATTTTGACAAAGTTAAATATTTCAAATTTCCCGGAAGAGAGGGACAATACTTTACCAAATTATTAGAAGAACTTCATAAAGATAAGGTTACGGTGATTTTGGTTTTTCTTCCCGATATAATAGGAACTTATGAAACAGCCTTTCAAAGAGAGCTCTTCATTGACAACATAAGGGCATTGTCAAAAAAGTATCC
>CAYOTE010000003.1:0-18942 GCA_964406785.1 uncultured Clostridia bacterium | reverse complement strand
GTGCAAATAACATCATTATTGAACTCGTGCGAGGGCTTGACTGCGTTGCTAATAAAGTGTAAAATTCGCAATTAATGAGGTCTTGATATATGGTTTTTACTTCTATTCAATTTATTATTTTCTTTGCTGTTGTTTTTACATTATTTCACATCACACCTCATAAATATAAGTGGTTTACATTACTTTTATCAAGTTATTATTTTTATGCACATTATAAATTAGAATATTTACCCTTACTTGTAGTTCCTACCTTGCTTGTATTTTTAATTAGTATCAAAATAAGTAGAACTACAGAAAAAACTGTGAGAAAGCGGTGGTTATTATTCGGGCTCTTTATAACCTTATCGGTTTTAGCTTTTTTCAAATATGTTAATTTCATTGGGGATTCTGTTTTTTCCATTGTAAAGATTTTCAATAAAGGTGTGCATTTTACACCAATAGAGCTTATTTGGCCGATTGGTATTTCTTTTTATATTTTTAAATTAATTAGTTATCTTATAGATGTTTACAAGGAAAACACTGAAGTGGAGCTTCATTTAGGCTATTTTGCACTATATGTTGCAAGTTTTCCGCAATTATTGGCAGGTCCCATAGATCGAGCTAAAAACTTTATTCCGGAATTAAAAAAGAGAGTATATTTTGATTTGGACAGAATAATAGAAGGTGCTAAACTTATTCTATTGGGAATATTTAAGAAAATGGTTATTTCGGATCGTCTTGCTATATACGTAAATGAAGTTTTTTCAAAACCTTCTGATTTTCATGGGATTAATGTTTTATTAGCTGCATATTTTTTTGCATTTCAAATCTACTGTGATTTTTCAGGATATTCTGATATGGCAATTGGGCTATCAAAAATGCTTGGATATGAATCTATGGATAATTTCAAATTTCCCTATTTCAGCAAAAATTTAACTCAATTTTGGAATCGCTGGCATATATCCTTATCTACATGGTTGCGAGATTATCTTTTTTTGCCAATAGCATACTCTGTTATGAATATGATAAAAGGTAATAGATTTATGAAAATCAAAGTTGAAACCTGGGGATATGTAATAGGAATGTTTATAACAATGTTTCTTGGCGGTTTATGGCACGGAGCTACATGGACAATGGTAATATGGGGAAGTATTCATGGGCTGTTTTTATCAATAGGATATTTGACAAAAAAATTAAGAAGAAAAACATATAAAAAATTAGGTATAAACAAATTTAAAAGAATTAAAATTTTTTTCGGTACCTTGTTTACATTTAATCTTGTTACATTTGCATGGATTTTTTTCAGATCTGAAAGTTTTGGTAAAGCAATGAATTTTATCGGACATATAGGTCTTAAAACTTCCGTAAAAGGAAACGGATATATGCTTTTTAATCTTATAATGGTTATTAGTTTTATAATATTTGAGTTAATTTATAAAAAAATAGAGGAAGAGCAAATCAAAGTTCCCACAATTATCAAACTGGCAGGTTATACTTTTTTCATATGTATAATAATTGTATTGGCTGTTGACTCTTCCAATGAATTCATATACTTTCAGTTCTAAAAGCACATAAATTTAAACTGCGTTACAGAAATGCGTAATATTTTCTATTAATGTTTTTACTTAAATTTTTTAAACTTAAATAAAAAAAATAAAAAAAGAGTTGAATTTTGCACATATGTGCATTATAATATAGCTGTAAGTTTTGAGGAGGTTATGATATGCCGAGAAGAAAGAAGAGGAGAATGGTTAGTGCTCCGCCGGTTTATTCAAGTTTTAAACCTATAGGAGTAAGGCGAAATGAAATTCATAGATTAAGTTTAGACCTTGATGAATTCGAGGCTATAAGACTTGCAGATTATATGTCTATGGACCATTCAGAAGCTTCTGACGAGATGGAAATTTCTCGTTCTACCTTTTCAAGATTAATCGAAACGGCAAGAAAAAAGATTGCTCAATTTATTATTGAGGGCAAGGAATTATACATTAAGGGAGGAAACATTCATTTCAGAGGTAATCTTATAAGATGTAATGAATGTGGGAATATGTTCAGTATTGAGATAGGCGAAAATATGCTTATTTGTCCAACTTGCAAGTCTGAAAATTTGTTAAATTTGGCAGGTGGATACGGGCATGGTAGGTGTTGTGCCAATAGAAAATAAAGGAGGTATAAAATGGCTTTTTTTGGAAGAAATTCAGGATTAGGAAACGGCCAGGGATTAGGTAGCGGTGGTAGAAAAGGACGTAACGGCGGAGGTGGATTCGGTATCGGCGGAGATTGCGTCTGTGCTAAATGCAGTGAAAAAGTTCCACATGTAAGAGGACAAAAATGTACGGATTTAAGTTGTCCAAAATGTGGAAATACAATGGTCAGAGAAGAGTTATTAAACAAATAAGGAGAATAAATGGAAAAATTATTTGCAATTCCGACAGAGAATGGAAAATTATGTGCACATTTTGGGCACTGTGAAAAATTCGCTGTTGTCAAAACAAAGAGTAATGAGATTATTGATGTTGAGTTTATAACACCACCGGTACATCAACCGGGAGTATACCCAAAATTTCTTGCCGATAACGGAGTATCTGTTATTATTGCGGGAGGAATGGGTGTTAAAGCACAGCAACTTTTTGCAGAGAATAATATTGAAGTATCAATGGGAGTCTCTGCAGAATCGCCGAAGATATTGGTACAAAAATATCTTGACGGGCAACTTGAAACCGGTGAAAATCTTTGTGACCATTAAGGAGTTACTATTAGGTTGAGTATGATTTTTTCTCAACATTAATTGTTTGTTTATAGTATGTTTGTATTATTATTAGGGAGGAGAGATTTGGCAAATACAAAAGCTTTTGATGAGAATGTAGATAAATACGAGAAGTGGTTTGTTGATAACGAGTTTGCTTTTCAATCTGAATTAAGAGCAATAATATCCGCTCTTCCCAATAATAAATGTGGTGTGGAAATTGGCATAGGAAGTGGTGTATTTGCTAACAACTTAGGAATTAAAGATGGTATTGAGCCGTCCTTAAATATGCGTAATCTTGCTAAACAAAAAGGATTAAACGTATTAGACGGCATTGCCGAGGCTTTACCATATTCCGATGCAACTAAAGACTTTGCATTGATGATTACAACCGTGTGTTTTGTTGATGATGTTTTAAAATCATTCCGTGAAGTAAATCGTATATTAAAAAAGAAAGGGCAGTTTATTATTGCCTTTGTGGATAAAAACAGTATGTTAGGTAAGACGTATTTAAAATATAAAAATAAGAGTGTTTTTTATGTTGAGGCTAATTTTTTTGGAACCGAAGACATATATAATTTGTTAAGAAAAACAGAATTTAAAATAATTAAAACATATCAGACAATTTTTGGACAACTTGATAAAATAAAACAGATTCAAAATGTACTGGAAGGACACGGAAAAGGTAGTTTTGTAGTAATTAAGTCTGAAAAAGTTTAGATAATATATAAAAATTAGGAGATAGCGAATGAAAATATTTTTTGATGTTTTTAAAAATGCGTTAATGATAACAGGCTTTGTTTTTGTGATGATGCTTATTATTGAATATATAAATGTCCAAACAAAGGGTTTATGGCATAATAGTTTATCAAAAAGTCAGTGGAAACAATATTTCCTTGCAGCGGTATTAGGTGGGATTCCCGGTTGTTTGGGGGCTTATACTGCCGTTACTCTGTACTCTCATAAAATTATTTCCTTTGGTGCATTGGTTACAACAATGATAGCTACAAGCGGAGATGAAGCCTTTATTATGTTGGCAATGTTTCCTAAAAAAGGACTTATACTTATGGCAATTATATTCATAATAGGAATTCTTGCAGGATTTGTAACCGATAAGCTTATTTCTAAGAAATTTATTTTAAAAGAGCTTGAAAATAAAAAGCTCCCATTACATACGGGACATAGTTGTTTTTGTATTTCTTATAAAAACATTTTTTCTAATTTTAAAAGAGATTCAATGCCAAGGATATTAATGCTCATAATTGTCTCTATGTTTTTACTCGGAACTGTTTCGGGTAGTATCGGTCCACAAAGTTGGAATTGGATAAGAGTTACAATAATGCTTACCTCTTTGATAGCTCTAATGATAATTATAACTGTTCCTGAGCATTTTTTAGAGGATCATCTTTGGAATCATGTTGTTAAGGTTCATATTCCGAGAATTTTTCTTTGGACATTCGGCACCTTATCGGTTGTTCAAATTTTGCTAAAATTTTTCAATATTGACGATTGGATAAAGGGAAATATGTCGATTGTTTTAGTACTTGCCGTTTTAGTAGGTATAATTCCCGAGTCGGGACCGCATCTCGTTTTTGTTACTCTCTTTGCCTCAGGAACCGTACCTTTTAGTATCTTATTGGCAAGCTCAATAGTTCAGGACGGTCATGGTATGTTACCGCTTCTTGCCGAATCTAAAAAAAGTTTTTTTTACGTTAAAATAATTAATATGGCAGTAGGAGGACTTGTAGGTGTTATAGGTTTATTTGTCGGATTTTAAAAATTGAAGAATGAATGTTAATTGAAATAATTATAAATATAAAAAGGGGAAAAATATGAAAATAGCTGTTGCCAGTGGAAAGGGTGGAACAGGCAAAACAACCTTGTCCGTAAATCTTGCACTGTTTTTGTCTGAAAAGTTTAATGTGGTTCTTGCCGACCTTGATGTAGAGGAACCTAATTCAGGACTTTTTTTAAAGGGAGAATTGAAAGAGTCCGCATCACAATATAAAATGATTCCTAAATGGAATCAGAAAACGTGTGTCCTTTGCGGGAATTGTCAGACTGTTTGTAATTTCCATGCTGTTTTGAAGTTGGGTAAAAAAATTGAGGTATTTAATGAATTATGTCATGGCTGTTATGCCTGTTCGGAATTATGCCAGACAAATTCTTTACCTATGGTTAAAGAGCGAATGGGCGAATTAAAGCATTACAAAGTAGAAAATATTGATTTTATTGAAAGCCGTCTTGATATCGGACAGGAACAGGCTGTACCTCTGATATCTCAAACAATTGATTATTTAGATGAAAAATTTAACAATAACAGTGTCTTTATATATGATTCGCCGCCGGGAACATCCTGTCCTGTTATCGAGGCAACCAAGAATGCCGATATCATTATTCTTGTTACTGAACCAACACCATTTGGGTTGCATGATCTTTCTTTGGCTGTGGATACTATGGAACAATTAGAAAAGAAATATGCCGTTGTAATAAATAGAGCTGGTCTTGGAGATGATAAGGTGGCTCAGTATTGCAAAAACAAAGGTATACCTGTAATTGCAAAAATTTCCAATAATAGGAAAATAGCAGAGCTTTATTCAAAGGGCGATATTATTTACAAAAAAATACCCGAGATGAAATCGGAGTTGGAAAGTATAAGCAGATTCTTGTTTGAGAGTGAGAACGGGGGGACAAGATGAAAGAAATAGTTATTATCTCAGGAAAGGGTGGTACGGGTAAAACTTCTATAACTGCATCTTTTGCCTATCTTGGAGGCACTGATATAATAGTTGCGGATTGCGATGTTGACGCAGCTGATATGCATTTATTATTAGAACCGAATCTTGCACAAACAGAAGATTTTTATAGCGGGGAACTTGCAAATATAAATCAAGAGCTGTGTATTCAATGCGGTAAGTGTGCGGAGGTTTGTAGATTCAAAGCTATTCCGGTAGTTGATGGGAAATTTATAGTTGATGAGTTGAGTTGCGAGGGTTGCGGATACTGTGCAAGAGTTTGTCCGGTAAATGCCATTACAAATTTAAACAGTAAAGCCGGTCAATGGTTTATGTCGAAAATTAAAACAGGTAGTACGATGGTGCACGCAAGACTGGGAATTGGCTCCGAGAATTCCGGTAAACTTGTTGCCAAGGTAAAAAACGTAGCCAAGAGTATTGCGGAAACTGAAAAAAAGGGCTATGTATTGGTTGACGGCTCTCCCGGAATTGGTTGTCCTGTTGTTTCGTCGTTATCAGGTGCCACATTTGTAGTTATGGTAACAGAGCCTACGGTATCCGGTTTACACGATTTGAAAAGAGTATTTGAATTGGTTAAAAAATTTAATTTGAAATCAGGTTGTATTATTAATAAGTATGACTTGAATATAGATATTGCCGAAGAAATTGAAAAATTCTTAGAACAGCAGGGCATAGTTTATATAGACAAACTACCATATGATGAGAATTTCACAAAGGCAATGGTAAAAGGTTTAACAATTGTAGAGGCAGATAATGGTCTATTAAAAGAAACACTGGTAAACAGTTGGGAAAAAATAAAAAAAGAAGCCTTAATATAGGTAAGGAGAAAAAATGAAAATAGCATTTACAACAAAGGGAACAGAGTGGAGTTCTCAAATGGATCCAAGATTCGGGAGAACTGAATTTATTCTAATTTATGATGAGGAAAACGATAAGTTTAGTGATTTTGACAATCGTGCAATAGCCGATGCCGCACATGGTGCAGGACCAAAGACAGCTCAAAAATTATTCGACCTTGAGCCTGATGTCTTAATTACAGGAAACGGTCCAGGAGGAAACGCAGCCGAGGTATTAAAGAGAGTAAATATAAAGATTTATATAGGTGCAGGCGAAAATACTGTAAAAGAGGCTTATGACAGATATAAAAAAGGTGAATTAAAAGAGTTTTAAGCCTTTATTAAATATTCTGAATATTTAAACCGGTACAAAACAATACGCTTGTGCCGGTTTAAAGTATTTGAGAAAATTACGATATTCCTGAAATTTTAGGATATTATTGGCATTATTAATATGGCAGGAAATAAGTGTATAAATTGCGATAATACAAGTTGTCCCAATTATATAACACCGGAGCAGAGACAAAGAATCTTAAAAATAAGAATTTTTATTTTTTCACTTATCTTAGCATTTCTAATCTTGAGTGTTAGCTAATAATTAGTAAATAAATCCTTCTCTGTTTTATGATAAAAATTTTATTTTGCAAGAAATATGAATTCTAATTGTTTTAACATATAATAAGGGCACGATTAAATGGTGTTACAAGGTTTAAGCTAACTATTTATAAGGCCTGTAATAAGGAGAATGAAATGATAAAAAAAACAATTTTAATTATGGCAATTATGTTGGTTTTTCTTTTTGGCAGTATCTTGGATTCTAAACCAAGATCACAGATGATGAGACATTCGGGATTTAATCTTAGAATGGTTGAGAGAAATCTTTTACCCGCAAGAATGTTGCTGAGAATGAAAGCAGAGATAGGATTGACAACTTCACAGGTTAATAAGATTGAAAAAATGCAATTGGACTACAAAGAATTTATAATTAAAAGTTCAGCCAATGTTAAATTAATCGGTTTAAAGATGAAAACTGAATTCAATGCAGAGATGGTAAATAGAGTAAAGGTTATCAATTTAATAAAAAAGATTGCCTCTATTAAAACCGAAATACAAATAAGTAGAATTAATTATCTTCTTGATGTTAAATCCATACTTACCAAGAAACAAATAGAAAAAATTGATACTCTGAGAAAAAACAGAAGAAATAATAGGATGAGCAGACGTAAATCTATGAATTCGAAGACGAGATGTGGCAATAATACAAAGCAACGTCGATTTAGAAATTAAGTTTTGAAATAAAGAAAACAGCGAGGTAGGAGACAGGTTATACTTGCCTCTTGCCTTTAGTCTTTTTAATGAGTTTTATCTCTGAAATTTCCATATTTTTATCAACGGCTTTACACATATCGTATATTGTAATTGCTGCGACACTTACAGCGGTAATTGCCTCCATTTCGATACCTGTTTTAGCATCGCATATGGTCTTTGATGTGATGTTTATATAATTTTCTTCAATAGAAAAAGAAACATCTATCTTATTTATCAGAATATTATGACATAGGGGAATTAATTCCGATGTTTTTTTTGCTCCGTTAATAGCTGCTATTCTTGCGGTTGCAATAACATCTCCTTTCTTTAACATATTAGTTTTAACAAGTTCAATGGTTTTTTTACTTAAAAAAATCTTACCTGACGCAATAGCTTCTCTATGGACGACACCTTTGGCACTTATATCAACCATATTTGCTTCACCGTCTTCATTTAGATGAGTTAAATTAGTTATCATCCTTCTTTTTGTGCCTGTAATTGAAGAGCAAATTTTCGTATTACCGGACTAACATTTTTATCCCTTTTTATCATTTTTATGTCATTTGAGTGAAGCTTTTTTAAAAAGCCCAGTGCATCGGACACTGGAGTTTTGGGGTTCATTACCAAATCAAATATAATCTGGTAACTCTTTGTCCACTCCTTTCTTTTGGCAATCTTCGCAACTAAATCACCTGCAACACTCTTGTTTTTAATAATTGCACTAATCTCGTCAATAGACATTTTAGGACTGTTTATTACAGCCTGAGATACAAGTTTATTTGAATCTCTTATTAGAATGGACCTATCGGCTTTTGTACCGAGAAGAGCTGTTTTTACCCTATCTGCTACGGTCATATTATTGATTTCCTGAAGTCTTGATAAAACTGTTTTTTGCACATTCTCTATAGTTTCTAATTTCTCATTGTCAATATTCGATTCTTCTTTGTGAGTTTTTTCTTCAGTTTCTTTTATCAATTTGAATATTTCATCATTCGGATTATCAATTTTAATCTCTTCAGCCTTCTCAGTGGTAAGGTAAAACTGTTTAATCTCGTCAAGTTTTCCCTTAATAAAAGAATTAATATTTGGATTTTTTTCCATTTTTTTTATTATTTCAGAGTGAGCTATTAATCTAATTTGATTTTCCGACAGTATTTCAAGTATTTCAGCATTACCCTTTTCAGCAATTTTCACAAGAAATATATCCGGTAAATAATTATTATGAATTATTTTAGTAAGAATTTCATTTTTTAGTAAAGATAGAGATTCCACCAAAATAAAATAAGCAACATTAAGATTTGCAGAATTATTTTCCACGTAATTCTTTTTTGTTCCATCTGAAATTAACTTTATGTTTTCTACTGCACGTTTTTTATATTCATTTTTTTTTATAACAAAAACAAATGCTTCGAGATATTCCAACTCTGTAAAAGGCAATTCCTTATTAAGTAACATTTCACACATATCAGAATCAGACGTCCCATTCACAATCAGTTTTACCAACGGGTTTTTTGATAAGATAGACGTCATTAGTTATTTTTCCTTAGTCTTGTTTGTTATTAAAAGTTTCTGATAGCCTGTTTTATTCTTAAAATAATTGAATTTTTTCCCGTTTAAAAGAACATCTATAGCTGAGGAAAATTGAGTGTGTAGTAAAAAGCTGTATCCTTTCAATTTTAAAATTTCGCCTGACTTAAACTCTCTTCCTAATATTTTTTTATTATTTTGAAAAACGGTTATATAATTTGTCTTGTTAACTATTATAACTAAATTAACGGCATATTTGTCGTATGAGAAATTAAGTTGCTCATTTATTAAATCATCACCCTGCTTATTGATATTGTCAAAGCCATAGTATAAAATATTAGGGATATTATCCATGTATATGCCAGTACACGGTATTGTTTCTATCCCTTTAGCTCTTTCAGGTGTCAAAAATTCTTTAATTTTATCAAAATTTTTATATAAGGCAAAGTAACCGATTATAAACAATAAAATAAAGACCAGAAATTTAAAAAAAAGACCTCTCCTTTCAAATTTACTATACTTCATCTTGTATATATAGTGACTCCCCGCATCACAATCGAAATGGATATTATTTATTAAATCCTTATGTTTTAAAAGAAATTCTTTATAGTTTACACCTATTGCAACAAGATAATCTTTGATAAAGTTCTTGAGATAAAATTTACCGGGTATATTAGAATAATCATTTTGTTCTAAGGCAAGAATAATTTTGCCCTGTATATTTGTTTTTTGCGTTATCTCAGAGATACTGATTTTTGTCTGTAGCCTCTCGCTTTTTAGTAATTCACCTAAACCATTCATAACACCTATATTGTAATAAATTTAAAACATATGTCAACCGTTATGTGCAATTATTTGGTTTTTATATGATGATTTGAAATATAAAACGATAAAATCCCAAACGCATGGCTTAAATTCATTGAATTTTTATAACCAAGCATTGGAATATGAACTGATTCGGAACAATAACTTAAAATATTATCCGAAATACCATAAGCTTCATTTCCTATAATTATATTAAATGGAGTTGTGGGAGGTGCCCATTTTGTTATGGGAATTGATTTTGAAGTTTTTTCGAGTGCAATTACGGGTGTTGCGGTTTTTTGTAAGAATTTGGGGAGATTATCTATGTATTGTATCGGAATCCACTGCTCTGTTCCCATTGCAGACCTTTTTAAATGTGAATTGTCGATATCTAATCCTTTTGTACTGTGAATTAATTCCGAAAATCCGAAATTATCTATAATTCTTAGTATTGAACCTATATTATACGGAGTTAATACCTGATCTAAAATCACCGATATATTTTTTTGATAGTTCCAGATTAGTTCTGCTTTTTCAGTTTTTGATTTAATAAAATAAGATATGGCTTTCCCGCTCAACTTCTGATGAAACGAAAAAAACAATTCGAGAGCCTCTTTATCATTGATCCAAGCCGGTGGTTTATATCTATCAATAGGAGCGTATGAAATTAGACGATTATAATACTCTAAAAATTCATCGGGATTGGATTCATCAATACAGTAAAGGGCAAATTTTGCAAGAGCTGTGTGTTTTTGTCTCGGGCTTAAAAAAATCCACTTGTTCTTTCCTATAATCTTAACGGACTTTCCCATTTACGATATTAAGAGTTGTTATTTTTTTATTTTTTATTAACAAGGGGGTTTCATCCCATAGTAGTATTTTGTCCTTAACCGAAAGCTCAACTTTTTTAAATATATCTATATCAATTTCATTCTTATTGGGTGAAGAGTTATTGCTTTGAACAATATCACCTATGTTAAAACCGTTCAATTCATAAAGTTCCAATTTCTTTTTCTTTTCCGCCGTTAATATCATTCCTTCCGATTCAACTCCGCTCAAGTTAACCTTTTTTAGGTTTGTCAGTAGCAACACCTTTCTGTTTAATAAATCCGACGTTTCGAAATACTTTGTCAATCCTGCACATACCGTTCTTGGGCTTTTCTCTCCAATATCTACCTTTAATACATAAAGATGTTCTGCATTAGGATGTGATTGTACGTCAACTATTAAGCCCACTCTTATATTTAAGACTGAGAAATCCATAAAATCACCACTGTATTTCTTCCTCCATTTTTCTGCATCTTTCATATCAAGTTTTTTATATAATATCTCGGGAATACCTATCTTATGTCGTTTTAAACCTTTGAATTCTGTAACTGTTTCCCAAATATTATTCGATGTTATTTCCTTAGGATATTTTAACATATCAAATAATCTTTTTGATGTTTCGGGAATATAGGGGCTTAAAAGGATTGCCAAGTTCTTTATTAAATACACAAGAATTGTTATTGTTGTCTGCACCTCTTCCCTATCGGTTTTTATTCTTGCCCATGGCTCGGAATCCTGAAAAAACTTATTCCCGTTCTTACTTAATAGGAGTATTAATCTAAGCCCGTCTCTAAGTTTTACCGCTTCAAGATTTTCGGTAATCTCATTGATTTTGTCTTTACATTCATTTACAAAAGTTTCTTGATAGTCAGATAAGGGACCATCAACTATTTCACTGTCAAAATTTTTAACAAGATATACTAAAACTCTATTAACGAGATTACCAATATTATCAAGAAATTCAAAGTTTATTTTTCCAAAAAAGTCTGTCCAGGAAAAAACAGTATCATTCTTTTCAGGTCTTATTGCCAAAAGATAAAATCGCCAGAGATCGATTGGAATAGCTGTTTCCTTTACATCTGTTCCGAAAACGCCTATATTACGAGATTTTGAAAACTTAGTGTCTTCGTAATTAAGATACTCCGTACTATTAATATGATGAAGGAGAGTCCAGTTTTGCCCTGTTCCCATAAGTGTTGCAGGGAATAATACAGTATGAAAAGGTATATTGTCTTTTGCCATAAATTGATAGAGGTCAACCTCGTCAGGATTTTGCCACCATTCTTTCCAATTTTCATCACTCTTTGCCGTTATTGATATATATCCTATCGGTGCATCAAACCAAACATAAAAAACCTTGTCCTCAAATCCCGCTTTCGGTACCGAAACTCCCCATTTTAAATCTCTTGTTATAGGACGAGAGGCAAGTCCTCTTGTAAACCATCCCTGTGTTGTTGTTAAAGCATTATTTACCCACTTACCTTCTTTTGATTGTTTTTCAAACCATTTTTCTAATTTTTTCTCTATTTTATCTAAATCCAAATGCAGATGCTTTGTCTCTTTTAGAATTGGTGGTTTACCGCAGACCTTACATTTTGGACTTATCAAATTTTCCGGTTCCAATAAGCTACCACATTTATCGCATTGATCGCCCCTCGCATCCTCATAATCGCATTTTGGACATGTTCCTTCAACATATCTATCAGCCAAAAACATTTTATCGTAATCACAGTAGGTCCTATTTGAACTATGTTCTGATATATAATTGTTTTTTTCAAGAGCCTTAAATATAAGATGTGATACCTCTCTTTGTTTATCAGTAGAAGTTCTACCGAATATATCAAACTTTATATTAAAAAAACTATATATTTCCGAATGTATCTTATTGTATTTATCACAAATCACCCTTGGTGTTAAGCCCTCTTCTCTTGCTCTATTCTCCGTGGCCGTACCGTATTCATCCGTTCCGCATACATAGAGAGTACCATATCCTCTTGCTCTGCAAAATCGGGCATATACGTCAGCGGATAAAACACTTCCGATAATATTGCCAAGATGAGGCACGTTATTAACATAAGGTAAAGCCGATGTGATTAATTTTTTTTTTTTAATATTTTGTTTCATTTATTCCTTCTGCATACAGGCAAGATTAATTCTAAAAGAATTGCCCACACAAGAGTTATTCTAATATAAAAAAGTCTTTCTTTCAAGGTTGTAACACGTTTTCACCTCATTTGAATACTGATTATCCCTATAAAGCCAAGTAATATTCCATACTAAAAACTATACACATAAGTTCGTAAAGATAGATATTACCCTGTCAATACGTCTTACGTATCGGTGTTAATAAGAATTGTTCATGATTAAACGTAAGCGATTTATACTCTTGTCCAAAAAGTCCGTGAATTTTTTTAAACTTCGCATTAAAAATTCAGGTACAATATAGTTGACAAATTTTTTTATTAGATTTAATATTTATTTTATAAAGTACAATAGTGAGGTGTATAATGAAAAAATTTATTGTTTCGGATGAGTGTATCGGGTGTAGAGCGTGCGTTGAAGTAGCTTCTGTAAATTTTGCCATAAATGACAGTAAACTTGCATATGTGAAAAAACAACCCACAAATATAAAGGAAGAACAAAAAAGTCAAAAAGCACTTAATATTTGCCCCGTTAATGCAATCTCTTCAAGTGAGTCTAAAATACAAAATGATGTCAAGGTCATTATTGCTACATCAAATATAAAGGAAACTTTAGATAAATATCCTGATTTAAAAGATATTTTGGTAAAACTTTCACCAAAATTTAAAAAGATGCAAAATCCTGTGCTTTATAATACTTTAGCAAGATACGCAAATTTTAATGACGCAGCCAAGGTTACCGGTGTATCTGTTTGCGGAATTTTACATGAAATTAATAAATTTCTCGGCATAGAAGATAAACTGGTAAAGAGTATGCCCGAATGTATTCAAAAAGTTAAAACGCTAAACGAAGATAAGGGGGTAAAAATAACATGGGAAGAGAGTGCGGAAAGATATATATATAATAATAGCAGTATAGAAGAATTAATAAAAAAGGTATCCGAATTATCTCCGCAAAAAAGCATTGTCATCATTGCAGTTGAAAAGCCTAACGAGTTACTAAAAGTCATAACCGGACTCGGACTCTTGTTTAATATGGAAAAAACAAGAGAGTATAGAGTCTCTGTTTTTAACTCAAAAGTAAAAACAGCTCCTTGGACAGAGCGAAAAGATTCTTTTGAAATATTAGATGTAAGAAAGATGTTATCAGACCCTTTTGATATTATTATTAAAAAAGCATATGAAGTTAAAGAAGACAGTGGCTTTATTTTAATTCAGCAATTCGAGCCTACTCCAATGATAAATATGCTTTCAGAGATGAATTTTGAACATATTACAGATAAAAAATCAGAAAATGAATTTTGGATATACCTTCATAAAAAAGAAGATAACCAAGAGGAAACACATACCGAATCTTCAAAAGTAGATGTTGTCATACAGTCAGCAACACCGGTTGCATATCCTGTTATAATGCGTTTACTTCAATCGGATAAGATAAGAAAACATATTAACATAAAAGAATTAAAAGTTTGGGATGAGACCGAAAAGCATCTTGCGTGGATAACAAGCGGTAGAGCGGATATAAGTTTCTCCGCATTAATTACATCTGCTAAATTAAGAAATAGTGATATTAAGATTCCAGCTCTCTTTGTATGGGATAATTTTGTTATTCTTACTCGTTATAAAGCTAACAAATTAAAAGATATTATGGGCAAAGACATTCACACTCCGCTTTTTGAAGAGGCTCCTCCTGCCAAAATAACAAAGTATCTGATAAAGGCAAGCGGTTTAAATCCTGATGATTTTAATTTTGTATTCGGAACACCGTTTGGACGTCCTGAAAAAATTTATGCCGATTTTGTTACGGGTAAAGCTGATACCGTTATTTTAAGAGAACCAGAGGCAAGTTATGCCATAAAAATTATGAGAGATAGAAAAGAGGATATTTCAATAATTTCTTATAATAAAATATGGAATGAGCTCAATCCGGGATTTGGAAGTTTTCCTAATGCAGGTTTAGTTATTAAGGGAGAGTTTGCAAGAAAACACCCAAAGTTAAACAGCGTCTTAATTGATGAATTAAAATCCGCTATCGACTGGGTTAATAAAAACAAAAAAGCTTCGGCAAAACTCTCTTTTGATATGATGCGTCAGCCTGTTGACAGAATCGAGTTGTTTTTAGAAAGAGTAAACTTTAACTTTGTTGAAGGAGAGCCTCTTGTAGAAAAAGTAAAACAATACTTCGATATTCTTGTAAAAAATGATATTGTTAAGATGGATATAGATCAAGCTTTCCTTGATATTTTTAGACTAAATAGCTGATTATCACAAGATAACTCAGGCTTTTGACACTTGACTTTATTTTTTTTTTGTTATACCATGGTATGGCATGAGTAAAAAGATCAACTTATTAATTGTAGATGATGATAAGACGTTTTTGTTAGGTTTAAAAGATGTTCTTGTTTCTTATAATAAAGAATATAGTGTTCATATTGCATTTAGCGGTCAAGAAGCGACAGATATTCTTAATATGAATAGTATAGATATCATTATTATAGATATAAAAATGCAGGTAATGGATGGGTTTGCACTACTTATATTCGTCAGTAATAAATTTAATAATGTCTCGGTTATCGTAACGACTGAATTTGGAACAGAACAAATTGAGAAAAGGATTAGACACATAGGGCTTTGTAAGTACTTAGAAAAACCGCTTAATCTTAATGTTTTAATTACTCTTATAAAGAATTGCTTGGATGAGAAAAATGCCGGTTTTATCAGTGGTATAGACTTAACTTCAATTTTACAATTGATTGAAATAGAACACCAAACTTGTACACTAATTATTACATCTGATAAAAAAAAGGGTAAAATGTCTTTTAATAATGGTATTTTGATAAATGCAGAAACAGATGCGTTAAAAGGAGATACAGCAGCCTACGATATTGTCTTATGGGGTAAAACTGAAATTGTAATTAGTAATAAACATATAAATAAAAAAAATATTACAAAAACATTAAATCAAATTCTTATAAATGCACAGAGCGAAATAGATAAATATGTATATATATCAAAAAATAAAAAGGAGAAAAATATGAATGTAGAAAGACTTAATGAAGCAATAGGAGGATTAAAGAAAGATTTAGGTGCAGGACTTCTTGCTGTGGATTTTTTTTCTATTGCCGACGGACAATCTTTAGCAGGTTTTAATACTCAGCCGAAAGCTTGCGCACTTTTTACCCAATTAACAACAGATTTGAATCAGACCTTAGGAGGAGCGGGCTTTCCTCTAATTGGAAAATACTACATTTTAGATTTAACAGACAAAAGTATGGTTATTGTAATTCCTCTTGGCGACTATATGTGTGGAATGCTTTTAGATAAGGATAATACTAAGTTAGGATTAGTTCTTAATATAGGAATTCCAAAAGCAATTGACGTTTTTGAAGAAGCAATTGTAAGTTAATCTAAAGGAGAATATTATGGGAAAAGAGCTTATAAAAATATTCCAAATTGTTGAGGAAAAGGCAGGAAATAACGGAAGACTTAAACTTTCCCAACAAAGTAAAATTTCGAGATTAATGGCTGAACAGATGACTGATGAGCCTGAAATAATAAAATCTTTAAAGAAAATTGCTTCCGAACTCATCAATACCGATATAGAAAAATATTTATGAACGGCAATGTTTGTTAAAATTTTAGGTACGAGTTAGTTATTATATTTTTTTAAAGTTTTTACTATTAATTCAACTTTTGTTTTTGTTAATTCGGGAAATACAGGGAGTGATATTTCTCTGAAAAACATGTCCTCGGAAATTTTAAGGTTTTCGGTTTCCTTTTTTGAATAATATTTTTTAAAGAATGAGAAGAAATGAATAGGGACAAAGTGTACAGATGGGAATATTTTATTTTTTCGTAAATATATGAGTATTGAATCTCTTTTTTCTTTTAACTCAGGTTTTATAAGTATAGGATAGAGGTGTCTTGCAGAATAATTATGACTTTTAATTTTAGGTATGTCAATAAAACTTAAATTTTGCAAAAACCCATCATACCATTTTGCAATAAGATTTCTACGCTTTGTTATATGTTCAATTTTTTTCATTTGAGCTACACCTATTGCAGCTTGAATATCCGTTAAATTGTTTTTGTATCCGGCATATTCAACATCATAAAAAGGTAATCCTGTTTTATATCTTTCAACATTATTTTTTGATATTCCATGCAATGATAATTTCCTATAAATATCTTCGTCTTTATTGCTTTGTTTAACAATCATACCGCCTTCACCCGTTGTTATATTTTTATTTGAATAAAAGCTAAAACATACTGCGTTTTTCGAATTACCTATTTTAATGCCTTTATATTTGGCACCAATTGCGTGAGCGGCATCTTCGATAAGAAAAAGTTCGTTTTCCTCTGCTATTTTATTTAATTCATCCAAGTCTGCAGATTGCCCTGCAAAGTGAACTGCAATAATACCTTTTAAGTATTTTTTTCTTGTTTTAGAACGTAATCCTTTTGAAGTTTTTATATAATTAGTGTTTATATATTCAAGTATTTTGTTTATATCAATATTAAAGGTTTCCGCTTCAATATCTATTAAAACAGGATGAGCACCTCTATGAATTATAGATAAAACGGTTGAAACAAAAGTATATGGAGTCGTTATTACTTCATCCTTATCGCACACATTATTTACCGAAAGGGAGATATCGAGTGCAGCCGTTCCTGAAGAAACAGCAACAGCCATATTAACACCAAGAAAATCTTTTACATTGTTTTCAAATTCTTTTACTTTTTCTCCGGTGGTTATCCATTTCCCCTTTAATACGCCTGTAACCTCTTCAATTTCTTCTTTACCTATGAACGGCTGTGAGAAGGGGATTTCTTTTGTTGTCAATATCTTTTCTCCTTAAATAATGACCTAAATAAAATTATACATTAATCCGTTTTTAAATCAATTAAAAATTTATTAATATTTTTTTCTTTTGTTGCCCATGAAGTTACGAGTCTTACTACAGAATCATTCTTATTATAGTCTTTCCATATATAAAAGCCATATTTCCTCTGTAATTTATCAATTACCTTATTTGGTAAAATAGGAAAAATTTGGTTGGAGACAGGGGTTGTCATAAATTCATATCCTGCCGACTTAATTCCATCAGATAATTTTTTTGCCATAACATTCGAGTGTTTGCCCAATTCAAAAAATAGATTATCTTTGAAAAATTCAAGAAATTGAACGCCAAGCATTCTTCCCTTTGCAAGTAAAGCACCTTTTTGTTTTAAAATAAATCGAAAGTTTTCTTTTAATGCATTATTATTAATTACTATTGCCTCACCGAATAAGGCACCGTTTTTTGTACCTCCGATGTAAAATATATCAACAAGTTTAGACAGTTCCGGCAGGCTAATGTCATTAGTATCTGATGTTAAAGCCGAGGCCAGCCTTGCTCCATCAAGATATAAAAATAAATTATTTTGTTTGCAAAAAACAGAAAGACTTTCCAATTCATATTTTTTATAAACCGTTCCAATTTCAGTAGAATTTGATATAAAAACGAGTCTTGGTTTAACCATATGCTCATCCTGATGAATATCTATAATGCTTTTAATACTTTTTGGTGTTAATTTCCCGTCTTTTGCTTCAATTGTATTTATTTTATGACCCGTTGTCTCTATTGCTCCCGCCTCATGAACTGCAATATGCCCGGTAGTAGCTGCAATAACCGATTCATACGGTTTTAAGACCGATGAAATAACAGACAAATTAGCCTGAGTACCTCCAGAAACAAAATGTATATCGGCATTGGGGGATTGAATTACATTCTTAATGAGAGATATTGCCTCTTTAGAATAAGTATCATAACCATAACCCTCTTCCTGATTTAGATTTGTCCGTATAAGTGCATTTAAAATATCGGGGTGAGCACCCTCTCTATAATCACTGTTAAAACTATACCTATTCATATCAGTCCCTTATAATCTTATTAAAAATATTACCATAATAGACACTCTTATTCAATAAGGGATCCGAGCTTATTATATAAAGTTCAAAGGATTTAATACTTGCT
>CAYOTE010000002.1:11857-37806 GCA_964406785.1 uncultured Clostridia bacterium | reverse complement strand
CTTGTTTAGTTCCTCAATAATATCTTGAACAGTTATAATCCCAAACTCATCCGTAATAAACTCAATAAACTCATCG
The DNA here is from genome assembly GCA_964406785.1 of uncultured Clostridia bacterium. Lineage (GTDB taxonomy): Bacteria > Acidobacteriota > Aminicenantia > UBA2199 > UBA2199 > JAOZTV01. The sequence continues at coordinate 37,730 of CAYOTE010000002.1, read as the reverse complement.
GGCTTTATAGACGATAGTACTGAAATATTGCCAATTAATTCTTTAATTTCAAGCTTGCAATGCCTCGATATGGTTTCAACAATCTTATATGATTCGGGGTGAATACCGGTTACGTCAAGAGGATTTATTCCGTCTCTAAGTCTCAAAAATCCGGCACTCTGCACGTACGCCTTATTACCAAATTTTTGCACCTTCATTAAGTCCTTTCTTAGTTTAAAGGCACCGTTTAACTCTCTGTATGCAATAATATTTTTAGCAAGAGACTTACCTATCCCCGAAACATACTTTAAAAGATGATAAGACGCAGTATTAATTTCAACACCAACCCTGTTGACGACCGACTCAACAACCGTATCCAATCTTTTGTTTAATAAGGTCTGATTTACATCGTGCTGATACTGACCGACACCTATTGATTTAGGTTCGATTTTAACCAATTCGGATAATGGATCTTGAAAGCGTCGTCCAATCGAGATAGCTCCTCTGACTGTAACATCATAGTTGGGAAATTCCTCTCTTGCGTCCTTTGATGCGGAATAAACGGAGGCTCCCGCTTCACTTACAACCATTATTATTAAGTCTTTTTGAACGAAACTCTTTATAAACGAATGTGTCTCCCTTGATGCCGTGCCATTTCCTATGGCTATTGCCTCTACTCCATACTTTTCAATTAAATTTTTTATTGTATTTTTAGCCGAATCAATTTTTTCTTGCGGCTTATTAGGAAAAATTGTTGTATTATCCATTAATTTGCCGGTTTCATCCAAGACTACAAGCTTGCAACCCGTACGAAATCCGGGATCAAGGGCAATTGTTCTCAAGCTTCCTGCAATGGGTGCCAATAATAATTTCTCTAAATTTGAGGCAAATACTCCAATTGCCTCCTCATCGGCACCTGCCTTTTTATCCTTTAAAATATCATTCTTAATTGAAGGTAATAATAGACGCTTTAACGAGTCTGTAAATACCTCTTCCAAGAAAGCTCTCCTCCTATGCCTATAAGAGAATAATTCATTTTGAAGCTTTTTTTGCGATGAGTCAAGGTCAATTTCAATATTGCTCCTTAATATCTTTTCCGACTCACCCCTCATTATGGCAAGAAATCTATGAGACGGAATTTTTTTAATATTCTCCTTATAATCATAGTATTGCTCAAATTTAGTTCTTATACTCTTATATTCCTTCGTTACCTTAACCTTAAAAACACCATTATTAAAAAGCTCAAGCCTTAACTTCTTTCTTATATTTATCTCTTCTGCATATTTCTCCGCAATAATATGTCCCGCACCCTCTAAGGCTTCTCCTATAGACTTAATTCCGCTTTCACTCTTTACAAAATTCCTTGCCATATCTTCAACGGATGCCGAGTTTTTTTCATCCAATATCATTATTGCCAAAGGTTCTAAACCTCTTTCCTTCGCTATTATAGCCTTAGTCCTTCTCTTTGGCTTATACGGCAGATACAGGTCTTCTAAATCCGTTTTAGAATAAATACAGTCAATTTTTAGCCTGAGACTGTCTGTTAAATTTCCTTGCTGTTCAATAGTTTTTTTTATTGTATCCTTTCTATCGTTAAGTTCATTAACAAACTCAAACTCCTCGTTTACCCTATTAACCTTCTCTTCATCTAAATTATCAGTTAACTCCTTTCTATACCTTGATATAAAGGGAACAGTATTACCGTCCGATAATAAATCCGCAACACTCCTAGCCTGTTTATGGGAAACTCCGCAAATCTTTGATATATATATTATATCTTCATCTCTTAGCATATTTTCTCCAATCATAATTTTAACATAATTACGGGGAATAAATAAATTTTAAAAAACCTAAAATTTTAATTGACAAATATTTTTTATTTTAGTATGCTGATAAGATACACCGGTGGGACTTATAGATTTGTTCTCTTTATGTTGATAAGTTAAGATATGCCTTTGCTGTGGCCTATTGGAAGTATAATGAAAATATTATAAGGAGATATTATGAGAAAGTATTTATTATTATTTTTGTCCATTGTGGTGTTGTTTCCCTATTTTTCGAGTTTATCGGGCGAGAACACAGATGTTGAAATTAGGGCTTTTAAGAATGGCAAATTTTTAAAAGACTTTTCGCAGGATGATTTTGAAATTTATCTAAATGGGGAAAAGAAAACTATTGCCAGTGTTTCACTTATTGAAAAGACAACTATATCAAAGGTTTACGGAAAAAAAATGAAAGAAAAGGGCTTGAATAGACATTTTGTTTTAATCTTTGCAATGCGTCGTATATCACCCAAGATATTCTCTACAATTGATTATTTTTTCAAAAATGTTATAATGTCCGGAGACTCGTTAACAATATTCACACCGAAAAAAAACTATAATTTAAAAAGTGCCGTGTTAAAACGAATGCCTAAACCAAAAATTTCAGCCCAATTAAAGGGATTATTAAACAGAGACATAAAGGTATCCAATCAAAGATATATGAGTTTATTAACAAACCTTATTAAAATAGTAAAAGGACTAAGTTCCGGTGCAGCTTCGGTTGAAATGGCTTTACCAAGATTCAGAGAAGATCTTATTGCACTTGAGAGTTTGAGACATATTCAGCAGAAACAGATTGTAAATCTTATATTAAAATCAGGTAAAAAATCCGAGCAAAATCTTGTATATTTTTTCTACGACAGAGAATTTATACCTTCACCCACGGTTAAAGAATTAAGAAATTATAAGTTAGCATATAAAGAAAGACAGGATGTTATAAGTAACCTTTCATCACTCTTTGAGTTTTATAAACGGGACCTTATATTTGAAAAAAAAAATATCAAGAAAAAATTAAGTAAGCTGAATGTTCTTGTTAATTCTATATTTTTCAAAGAAGATTCATTTACAAAAAGTACTTCTCATCTCATTGAGCATTCCGAAGATATGTACTCCTTATTTACATTTATATCGGATATAACCGGTGCAAAATTTGATAATTCGTCAAATCTATTTACAGCATTTAAAAATGCCGTTAATTATAGTGAGTCTTTTTTCAGAGTAAGATTTGAGTTAAAAGAAAAAACAAAGTTTGACTCAAAAAATATAAAAATAAAGACAAAAGACCCTAAGATTAAAGTTTTTTATAGACTTGTAAATAATTAATTATTCTAAATTTCATATGAATTTATATTTAATTGGATAGAGAGTAGCTGGATAGGGAGTAGCAAGGATGACAGGAAGTGATAAATGATAAGAAAATATGTATTTTTATTTATTTTGTTTGTTTTATTCGGGTTTGCTTGCCGTTCTATTGAACAAAAAAAGTTTGAAAAGTCTCCCTACTATAAGAGTTTTTACAGAACAACTCGATTTATTATGACGGATTATGAAAAAAAAATATATAGATTTTTACCGGATAATAAGGCTATAGAAGACTTTATAAAAGACTTTTGGAAAAGAAGAGATCCTACACCTAATACCGAAGAGAATGAGAATTACGATGAATTTTTAAGAAGAATAGCTTACGCTAATAAATATTTCAGAGAACGAACTCGTGGTTTGGGTTGGAATACAAATAGGGGCAGGATACTCTTACAGTTAGGCTTTCCTCTGCAAAGAAGACGTGAACAGTATAATTTGCAGAGTGAAACCCGATATGTGCCTTATGAAATATGGTATTATCCAAGATTCGAGTTGGTATTAGGTTTTATAGATAGAGGGGACACAGGGAAATATGAGTTACTGTCTCCACCTCCGGGGTTATTATCGGCAATTGATGAGGCAATATATGAATTTGATATAAATAAGAAATATAGAGGCAAATTCTTATTCAAGTTTAAGGGTAAATATAAAAAAAATAAACTTATTTTCACCTTTCCCGTAAAAAATATTTTATTCAAAGAATTAGAAAATAAAATGAAGATAAAATATAAATTTGATATAAGTGTTTTTTTGAATTATAAAAAAATTGATTTCTTAAGCATCACCAAAACTATTGAGAAAAAAAAAGAAGAATTGCTAAAATTGAATAAATTACATATAGACATTCCGTATAATATAAGAACAAAGGGGAAATATTATTTTGATGTATTGGTTACCGATCTGATTAATAATACAAGACACAGGAGATATATATCATATAGAAACTAAGATTTACAATTTTCTTCTATATATCTTTTAAGATTTTTTTTATTTTTCCCTGCTCTGAATTTATTTTTAAAGATGCTTTTAATACCTTCTTTGCCTGCTTATTAACGCCCATTTTTAGATATGCCATACCAAGAGTATTTAAGACCTTTAAATCACTGTCATAAAGTTCGTTTGCCACTTCCAAAACATCTATTGCTTCATTATAATTTCCCTTTAAATATAGTGCCCTTCCCTTTATCGAATTATAAATAAACTTTGCATCCTTTGTATTTTTAAACCTTTCAACAATACTTAAGACCTTTTTAAAATCATTTTTTGCCAAGAGTAAATCGGCATAATCATAAAAAACATTTGGTGAATTATTATTCAAATCATATGCCTTTAAAATATACCTTAATGCCTTATTGAATTTACCAATATTCTTATACTGATAGGATATTATCCTATACATGTTAAAAAGATTATCAAATTTGGTGAACTTATGAATACTGGCAGGTGTTTTTGAATATTCTCTCAGATTAACTGAAAAAGAAGATGCTTTTTTATCAAGTACAACACCTTTTTCAGACAACACACTTAATAAGACTCGATAATTTCCGGAAGGTACTGTATTAATAAATTGTTTAAAATATGTTATTCTACCCTTTTGAGGAATAATATCATATGTTTTATTATATTTATTATTAAACAAGCCCTTTACGCTTGCAGATATTTTAATTTTATTCTTATAATCGCCTAAGTCTATACTACCTATTATATAGAGAGTATCCTTTTTCCCAAATGTGAAATAAGGATTAACAACAGCCTCTATATTTCCTAATTTATAGGGAAATAAGATTAAGCGATGTAAATCTCTTGCTGTTTTCGTAATAATTGGAGAAGACACCGTAGGAGTCTCCAATTTTTCATCCTTTACCGTAATATCTTTTTCAAAATAAATTAATTCACCGTTAACACTATTATTTACGACTACTTTCAATTTGTATTTTCCTGAAGGAACAGGAAAAGAATCACTGAGTATTACACTGTTTGAAAATTTTGCTCTTAACTCGGATTCATCCTTAATATAAACAGGAAAGTTTTTTTCATATTTAAAGACATTGTTTTTCCCCTGTCTTAGCACGACCTTCATCTTATAATGAAAATAATACTTATCCTTAACCTCGGAGTAATCTGCCGAGACCTTATCGGGTAGTATGGCAAAATGGACAAAATTTAACCCCGTAGAACGATCCTTGATAATATCCACTCTATTTTTAGAACCAATATATCTTATTGTTGTGTCAACCTTCACAATACCCTTAAAATTACCAAAATCAGTTGCATATCTCGTATTGACTCTTCTTAACGGTGCAGTCAATACATTTTTAATAAGCACCTGACTCCTAAATGTAGGACGATAATCCATAGGAGTTTCATCAGGAACAAGTGATAGGGATGCCATTGCTAAAACAGGATGTGTCTTTTTAAGATATTTATACGCTCTCCTATAGGATGCTGTTCCCATCCTACCTACAACATTAGTAGTCTTTATTAATAGAGCATATGTACCGTCTGCAACCGGGTCGTAAATCTTATACTCACCAATTCCGTTTCTCTTATAAAAAAAGACATAAAATTGTCCCGGTAACCGAAGTTTTTTATCTCCGTAATACGACCAAAGTTGACAGTCATGAACAACACTGTCCATCTCATATTTATCAATACTTGCGGGTTTGCCGAGAATTATATGTATTTTACCTCTATCAGTCATCCAACCGGGTCTTCCAGCACCGTATTTAAAGTATTTATTTGCATAGTTAAATCTTTTAATATGCTCGTTTTTAAATTCGTTTTCCTTAGTTCCGGGTGTTGGATCCCTCATCTTCCAGAACATACTAATTAGAACTTCTCTATCTCTATCATTGGTACAATCAAGAAAAGCCCTACGCTCCTCTTTTGCTATTATATAGGTAACAAGGTCAATCCATCTCTTATACGTTGGTGATAAGTTTTTTATAAGAGCCTTTTCACTAACAGCATACGTATTGACACCGACAGACATCATAAAAACAATTAAAAAAACCCTAAATGAAAACACACCCACCTTTTTTTTTCTCATAATCTTCCCCTATCTCTTACCGTTTATAATATACTACATTTTTAATATTTTTTGTCTATTTGTTTCTTATTAAAGTGTACCGCCAATATCCTTTATCATCTGCTTTACACCCTTACTTCTCGCTGAGTCCTTATCAATTATAAGATATTTTTTAAACACCGCTATTGCTTCTTTCATCTTTGCAAGTCCTATATATGACAGTCCCAATTGATAATACGCATCAAGATATTTATCGTCTGTTTTTAGAGCTAATTTAAAAAACTTCACTGCCTCTTTAGACTTGCTCGCATTAAAGTTGAAAACACCTATATTGTATAAGACAACAGCGTCCTTAATCTTTGTCGCATCGATTTTAGCATACCATATAAGAGCGGTTTTAGAATCCTTCTTATTACTATAACAATTACCTATGGCAATTATTGCGTCTATATGTTTAGGCTCTTTTGCAATTACCTTCTTATAACTGTCAATAGCTTTATCATAATCGGTCAACTGCATATAGCAGTTTCCAATACCCAGATTAATTATATAGGTATCAGGACTTTCTTTAACTATATTATTAAAAACCGTTAAGGCTTCTTTATACTTTTTTGAATTGTATAGATTATTGCCCTTTTCATACTCCTTTAAGAGGTTTTTTGACATTGCCTGCCCCTCAACTTTTTTTAAGGTTGTTTCAATTTCTATCATCTTACCATTTGATTCCTTTACAACAGGTGTGGTAATTTTTTTCATTTCATAACCCTCTTTTATTAAATCCACATACCACTGACCGCCTCTAATAAAAAAGGCCTTCCAAATTCCTTTTTTATTAGTCTTTGTATCATATCCCCCCTGAGCCTTAAGATTGAACAACTTAACCTTAACCCCTGCAATGGGATTTCCATTTTCATCTGAAACAATTCCTCTCATCTTACCCTTTCCCTTATATATCTGAGAAAAAACAGGAATAAAAATAATTGAAACAATAATAATAAACATAGATATTTTTTTCATTTTAATCTCCTTTTAATGCCGATGGCTATTTGATATAATATCATACGATATATATGTTTTCAACAAAAACATTAGTTAAATCCCCCATTAAGTACAACTTAAATCTTCCATACTTCTATTATATTCGAGTGAATTTTAATTGATTTTACTATAAAACAGAACTTCGTTCTTTTTATTAAGAACTTTACTATTGTTTTGCGTAAGACTTCTATTTATTCTTATCTTTTTAGAAAAAAAAAGGACTCCAATTAAGGAGTCCCTCTTTATTTGATTCTTTGTCTTAACTTTTAATTAAAACTATTAAAACTGGAATCTAACACCAAGTCTGAAAACTCTCGGAGATAGAACAGATGAAGTTGCACCAGCAATTGCCTTAGGTGTCCACTTTGAAGTACCGTCAGCATATCTTGTCAATTTTCCATAATTTAATTGATGAGTTCCATCAACAATAAGATTATTAAATGCATTAAATAAATCGAACATCAAATAAACTGTCTGGTTTTCGCCAATCTTTATCTTTTTCTGTAATCTTATATCAAGATTCCATAAAGTAGCAAGTCTTGTTTTGCCAAATGGTTCTAATAATACAGTTGTGGTACTATCGTTTTGCCAATTAGACCAAGAAAAATCTTTAATGTCAATAGATCTCTGAATTATATTACCCTCTCTTGCGAAGAAAGTAAAGGAGAAATCAACATCCCATGGAAGTTGATAGAGACCTGTTGCCTTTACCATCCATCTTGCAAACACATACTGATCTACCTTACCACTGCCACCACCGATAGACGGTGCAAAAGGTTTTCCATCCTGTGCCCAGAGATTAGTTGGGTCAAGATATCCATTATCACCGTAATTGTTTGCCTGATCCTGATAGGTAAATGATGCCTGAGCCCTCCACCTATTTGACAATCTCTTATTTAAAATAAGATCAAAGCCCATATAGGTCTGATTAAAATCAGGACGTTTCTCGTACATTTCATAACCGCCCGAGTATTTATACTCGTCTTTTAGGAGATAGTATGTTTTACCAGCTGCCTCACCAAGATCAACCCCCGAACCAGGGATACTGGATGGTACAGTACCTGCCGCACCATACCAATCCTTTGAATTAACTGTATTACCAAGTGCTGTCCCATCCTTAAAATAACGATTATTCCACCAGAAACCATCAGTTTTCCTATAGGTTGCATTTAACTGCACTGAAAAATCATTTGAAAGTTCTCGTTCATAGGTTAAGAGTAACTCTGTAGTTGTCGGTGCTGCATACTGTCCATTAATTAAGTTTTTAGACGGAGAAACCTTTGTTGGGTCATTAAGCTCAAAACCACTGAACATCGTTACCCCCCACCAACCAATGGCAGAACTATATGATCCAAGCTGATAATCAAAATCTCCGATAAAGTTACCACTATCATCAAAGGCTCTTGTTACAAGCATTGATGTGTCCGATTGAGGATCATTTACATATAACTCATTCAAATTAATGAGTCCGTCACCATTCTCATCCCAATGATGAAATCCGATATTGGCTACTGTACCCGAAGGGGAAAAGCTATTAGCCAGTGCAACGCCCTGAATACCACCGAATCGGTTCATAGAAATTTTAATTATGTTCTTACCTTCGCCCCCGACATCATAGGTTAGTCCAAGTCTCGGTGAGATATTGGTAACAGCCCATTCTGAAGGTTTTGCTACAGGAATTTCAGCACCGGGGAAAAATTTACCAAGAGTCGATATGGTATTTGCATCAAAATTATCCTTAAATGTACCATTTTCTGGATAGATTGCTGCAACCGAGACAGCACCCAATTCAGGAGAATATTTATCATATCTCAGACCAGCTTTAATTGTTAAATTTCCATATGACATAGTATCTTGAAGAAATCCGGTCATAATAGTCATTTTTTGAAACGCTAAACGAGATCTGTCAAGTCTAATAAACCTATACTTTGAATCAACCTCATCCTTGCCATCTCTGTCTTTATCAACCATAGGACCTGGAAAATTATACAAATCCATAGTAATACCGCCAGCTCCGGAATAGCCCCAGGCTACTTCCTGCTCCTGAGCCGTATATTCGGCACCAAGCTTAATCTCATGCGTTCCTCCGAGAAGGTCATCGTTAAAATATGTTATATGAGCCGCATAGTTAGACTTAGGTCGCTTGACATCATATTTATAATAAGAGCCTGTTTCTTCCTCTGTAGTCATATCCCATTTTGAAAGATTATTCATATCGGGATCAACCATTGACCAGAGTTTAAATCCGGCATCCGTATAGGCATATTTAAGAGAGATAAATAGATTATCACCAAGGTTCATCTCGTCCTGAATTTTCATTATGGGAGAACCAAAATGATGTTGTCCACCCTGTCCCAAGCCTTTTGGCCAGTATTTATCTATATTTCTTCCCGATTTTGTCTTTCCACCTACATGTAAGAAAAACTCAAGTCTGTTTGACTCTATTAACTGAAAATTTAATTTAAAAACATAATTTTTCAGAAGAGTATCATCGTTCTCTCCACCTATTGTCTTTGTTTTAATATCCTGAACGCCGTATGACATCCAATAGAATATCTTATTGGGGATTAACGAGCCTCCAAGGTTAAAACCAAAGTCTTTGATATCTCTTATTCCTATTGTACCGGGAACCTTAAGTTCTTTTATATCATCTTTGGTAAACTCATCCTGAAATGCTGAGTCGGTTACATAAAACCTACCGCCAAGAGCGGTCTTATTACCACCTCTTCTCGTAACAAGGTTTAATTGAATACCACCCGAAGCATTTGTAACATCCGAGCCACCCGTTCCAACGGATATTTCTTCAAAGGCATCAAAATCCCAATACGTGGGCGAGCCACCTATAGCAGCAGGGTCAGTAACATTAACACCATCAACGTTCCATGTATTATTATCTGCACTCCCCTCGCCTCTTCCAACCTGAGTTGACTGCTGACCTGATTCCGAGCCTGCCATATTAACTCTATCACTTGCAACACCGGGAGCCATTCCCATTATTGAAAAAGGGTCTCTTCCGGTAGGAAGTGACTGCAAAGCCTTTCTGTCTAATGTAGTTGAAATCTGAGTTGTCTTTGCATCAACTACCGGAGCAGTACCTACAACCTTAACAGTCTCTACTAATTTACCAAGTACCATCTTAACATTAAGCTTTGTATTTGCTCCAACCTTTACCGCAATATTAGGTTGCACAAAGGTCTTAAAACCTTCGAGCTTTGCCACAACTTTGTATGTGCTACCCGGTGCAAGCTGTCTAAAACGGAAAACTCCGCTTTCATTTGAAATCTTTTGCATCTTAGCACTAACCGTAGAGGTTAAGACCACGAGAACACCCGGCATAGGTTCGCCATCAGCGGTTAGAACCTTACCCTCGATGTTTCCACCTTTCTGCTGAGCATTTACCATAGAGAACAGTAAAAGCATTACAGAAATAAAAACTAAAAATTTTTTCATATAACTCCTCCTTTTAAATATTTTAGGTCTTTCACACTATTTACAGGCAAAAATATTGCCAGTATAGAATATTAAACATACAAAGGATATGTCAGGTAAATACTCTTAAAAAAATCCAAATATTTGGATAAAAAAACAATTTTTTGGATTTACATTCAGAGCAAAAAAGTTTTGAATTTAATTAGCTTTTATGTTAGTATCGATGATATTATTTGATTTTTATGATGATGGATTGCGGAGGTATACAATGGCAGGGCAAGAAACAAAAAAAAGAGTATTAAATAGGTCTATGTACTATATATTGGTAGTATCATTGATTGCTCTTTTATTTATAATTACCCGAACGCAAGACAAAGAGTCTTTAGAAGATATGAATGTAATTCTTATCACCTTGGACACCACAAGAGCTGATTATATTGGTGTTTACGGTAAGGCTAAGGCTGATACCCCTAATATTGACAGAATTGCCGGCGAGGGCACAATTTTTACAAAATGTATTACACAAACCCCGCTTACACTGCCTACTCATCTTTCAATGTTAACAGGAACCTACCCCCTCTATAACAACGTAAGGGATAATGTAGGATTTCGTGTACCCCAAAAACTTGAATTTTTAAGTGAAACTTTAAAAAAAAAAGGATATAGCACGGCAGCATTTGTTTCAACCTTTGTTTTGCACTCAAAATGGGGAATGAATCAGGGATTTGATACATACTCCGATAATTTCAACTTTAATAAATTTTCAATTGTAAAGGTTCAACGGCGGGGTGATATTACCTTACAAAAGGCAAAGGATTGGATAGGTGAAAATAAAAAAAATAAATTTTTCTCATGGATACATTTATATGATCCTCATACACCATATTCTGCTCCGGAACCATTCGGCAGTAAATATCCTCAGAACCCATATCGTGGCGAAATAGAGTTTATGGATAGTATTTTGGGAAATTTTTTTCAATTTCTAAAAAACGAAGAACTATACAATAATAGCATTATTATTCTTGTGGGTGATCACGGAGAAGGACTTGGACAACATGGTGAGCCGGATCACGGTTTTTTTATCTATGATGAGACCGTTCACGTTCCGTTAATAATAAGAACACCCAATAATAAATTAAAAAAAAAGATAAGAGATTATGTTGAAATCGTGGACATTGCTCCAACCGTTCTGAGTATGTTAAAAATAAAACAGCCCAGAGCTTATCAGGGAGAGTCCCTATACAAAATAACAAATGGCAAAAGTAGAAGAAAGAAAAAAATAGCCTATACAGAATCATATTTTCCTCGTTTTCATTTTGGTTGGTCGGAGCTAAAAGGCTTTTATTTCGCTGATCATTATAAGTATATAATTGCACCAAAAGAAGAGCTCTACGACTTAAGTGCCGATCCGGAGGAGAAAAATAATATTATATCCAAAGAAAGAAGGCTTCTTAAAAAGTATAGAGGGAAATTTAAAAATTTCATTAAAATAAGAATGAAAAATGCCATAAAATTAAATGCCGAGTCTAAATTATCCGCATCGGATATGGCAAGATTTAGATCCTTAGGATATCTCGGAGAAGGAATCGGACTGTCTAAAAATAAAAACCTTGGAAATCCTAAGGATAAAATTAATATACTTCGCTCATTATCAAAGGCTATTTCGCTAATTACTAATAAACAAAAATATGATGAAGCGATACTTATTCTTGAGGATATCTTAAAGAAGGAAAGCGGTATAATGGATGTAATGTTGTACCTTGGTAATGCATATAAGAAAAAAGGCATGTATGGAAAAGCCTTACACTTTTATCAAGAAATTATCAAAAAAAAACCCGACTCATTTACCGCTATGTTTAATATCTTAAATACTTTATCAGATATGGGAAATCTTGAAGAGGCATTAATAACGGCAAGGAGATATATTCATAAATTTCCCAATGACTTTACTCTATACAATAAACTTGGAATTATTTATTTCAGAATGAAACAATACAAAAAAGCATTAGAAACATTTCAAAATACTATTGATTTGGAAAAGACAAATTCTATCGCACTGGCTGAGACGGGAAGAGTATATATGAGTATGAAAGATTATGATAAAGCGGAAGAATATTTAGAAAAAGCAAAAAAACTTAACCCTAAACAATTTGAGCTAAATTTCCTATTTGGCTTATTGGCTGATAAAACAGGCAATAAAGACAAGGCATTAAACTGTTATAAAAAAGAAATCAAAATTAATCCTAAATCATCAAAGGCACTATACAATCTTGCTGTTCAGTTAATTAAGGATGGGAATAAATCTGATGCGGAAAAATATTTTAAGAGAGTAATCAATTTAAAACCAAGATTTAATTTTCCATATTTTATGGCTGCCAGATGTATATATGAAGACAAAATAAAATTAAAAGAGGCAAGACGGCTATGTGAAATAGGGTTAAAAGTCGGGACAAGAGATAAATATACCGTTTACGGATATCTCTTATTAAGTGATATATATCATAGATTAGGGCAAGACGAACTTGCACAGAAAAGTTTCGACAAGGGAACTGCTTTAAAAGAACAATTAGGAAGATAATTTTCTTCTTTTTTATTTACCGACTTCTTATTTAGGCTCCTTCTCAACATACTCTAAAGTATTCGTACCCGAGAGTCGTGTAGAATTTCCATTCATATCTACAACAGTGCATTCAAAAAGTATTTTATCCGGTTTTTTCCCTTGAAATATGTCCTTTTCAACAAAATCCACATAGGCATCGTAATAAGGAAGCCCCATCATAACAACCATAGTTCCATTCAAATAATTAACAGGCTTACTCACAGCTACCATAAAATCAAAATTTTTATAATTATCACTATTTACACCAAAGAGTAAATTGTCTCCCGAATAAAGTTTAAAACTCCATTTCTCTATTTTAGCTTCAATTTTTGGGTTTTTATTTACAACTCTTCCAAAAGAGGTAAAACTACTCTTGTTCTCACCCTTGACTTTAACTGCTCTTCCCCAAATTTTTTCAATCTCCAGCTCTGCCAATTCATTACAAGAGTACGAAACAACAGATAGTAAAACTATTATCAACATTAAAATTATATTCTTAGTCTTTATCTTCATTTTATTCTCCCTATAGCAATTCTATCATTGATTATTTTAGTTTATTTTTAAACTTTTGGCAATATTCCGAATTTCTGAAATTTTCATCAAAATTTTAGCGAAATGCCAAGAAGTCTATTATAACAAGGTTAAACGATTGAAACAAATGGAATATAGTTACACTGTGTTGAAATAAAAACGATTGAGCTTAATGCAGTTAGAATGGGTTTATTTGGCATTGCATTAGAGTTCGATTAAAATTTCAAGGAATTGCCATTGATTGCCTAATAGTGTATAATACGGGATTAAGTAGTATGTATTTCCCATTTACATTTCATAGAAGGAGAGGGTTTTATGAGAAAAACACAGGTAGTATTTGCAATTTTTTTTCTTACTTTGTCAACAATTTTAATTGAGGTTCTTTACACGAGGGTTTTCTCTGTAATATATTATAGTTCATTTGGCTTTTTGATGATATCATTGGCATTGTTCGGGACAGGTCTAAGCGGTGTCTTTATGTCGATAAAGAAAATAGAGAAAAACGAAAACACTCTTAAATATTTAAAAAGAACAACCATTGCCATGGCAGTTCTACTACCCGCGGTATTTAAAATCACCCTAACCGTGAAAATAGACTTTTTGAATTTATTTAATCCTTTGACAAACCTGATACCACTTTTAATAAATGTTATAGTTCTCTTAATACCGTTTTTTTTAACAGGGATATCACTAATAATGATTTTTACGCTATATTCGGAAGAAATAGGAAAATTATATTTTATTGATTTAGTGGGTGCAGCTATGGGCGGACTTTTAATTATTCCTATGATTACACTCTGGGGACCTTCAAAGATAATAATTTTAATTTCTTTTATATTCTTAATTCTTTGGGCAATTCTATCTGATTTTAAAAAGGCTAAAATATTTATTTCTTTCTTGGTTCTTTTTGCTATTCTTGGCAGTTTTTTTAAGTTTTCGGAACAAGTATTGGAAATTGTACCAAAAATAAGCAAGAGAGACTATAGAAAAGATTATAAAAAGAAAAAGATTGAATACGGAAAGTGGAGCCCGATAAATAAGATAGATATATCAAGATTTATGAAAAGCAGAAAGATAGTTTGGTTAAACGGTGGGACACAACAGTCGTTTTTAGTAAAGCAAAATAGAAATATTATAAGAAAAAAAAAAATCAGTCCTATAATGTGGATGAAAGAAGCTATTCCTTACCAATTGGCACATAATAAAAAATCAGCCCTTATTATCGGCTCAGCAGGTGGTTTTGAAGTTCTTTGTGCCTTATCAAACGGGTTTCAGGATATAGTTGCTGTAGAGATGGATCCTGTTATTTGTGATATTGTAAAAAATAAGTATAAAAATTACATTGGTGATTTGTTTCATACAAGAGGTGTACACCTTATGAACGATGAGGGCAGAAGTGTTCTTAAGCGATTAAATAAAAAATACGATGTAATTCATATGGTTAATTCTCATAATTCCGACGCTATTCTTTCAGGTGGTTTAAGTATTGCAGAAACCTACATATATACGGTTGAGAGTTTCAAAGATTATTGGAATAATCTTAATGAAGATGGATTTGTACACATAATACACATCTTTGGCGAAAGGATGTTTACCACTGCAACTCAGGCTTTAAAAGATTTAAAAGTAAAAGATTTTGAGAAAAAATTCCTCATTGTACAACCGACAAAAAGAGGCTTTACTCATTTTTTTATGAAAAAGGGAGATATAGCCAAATCGGACGTTGATTTAATTACAAAATTTATTCAAAAAAACAATAAAACTTTTGTTAATACAAAATTTGAAATTGTTTATTCACCTGATAGAAAAACAGATTCTATTTATTATAAACTTATCTCTCCCACACGTCAGGATATAATTAACAATTCTTCGGTAAATATTTCACCGGTATACGATAATTCTCCATATTTTAATCAACCTAATAAGATAGGACAACTTACATTTAAAAACAATGTTTTGAGAGGTGACGGAAGAATAACGGTAATTAATAATCAAGCGTATTCAAATAGTGTGTATTTGTCTATTTTAATTATATCAATAGTTCTTTTTATATTATTAATATACTTGCCACTAAAACTAAAATCAAAAAATGAAAAAGAGAAACATCCTTTAAAAATGATTTTTTACTTCTTTTTTATAGGAATTGCCTTTATTATTGTCGAAATAATTTTGATTAAAATATTTCAAATGTACCTTGGAAATCCGGCTTATTCCATATCTGTAATTATTTTTGCTCTTTTGATTTCATCAGGAATTGGCAGTTTATCTTCAAAAAAGATTATATCCTTATTTAAAAACAATGGAATTCTATGGATGTCTGTTATTGTCTCTGTAATTCTTGTAGTATATTCATTCTTATTATTTCAAACTGTTTATACCCTAATTCACTTTAAACTTATGCTTCGTTTTGTAATAGCGACTTTATTAATTGCAATCATAGGTATCCCAATGGGTGTCTTTTTCCCAACCGGTCTTAAGTATCTCGGAAAGACAAATAAATCGTTAATAGGCTGGGCATGGGGTGCAAACGCTTTTGCTACGGTTCTCGGTTCCGTCTTGACACTGATAGTCTCTATTAATTGGAATTTCAGCGTTGCAATATGGATAGCCGCACTATTTTATCTTATAGCCGGATTTATATTCAAATCCGAGAATCAATAAAAACGGCATGTCATCTATACTGTTTTTGGCTATTTGTTTATGCGTTTATGCCATTAAATAAACCTACGGGCAAACTGATCTAAGACCTAATCTATATCAAAACGTATGCCTTAATTTATTTTGGTATAGAAAGACGTTATTGGTTCTTTAAGTACGAATTAAGAAAGATTAAAGTGTTGTTATTCAAGTAAGCTTGATACAAAAACAATTTTTATTCCCTTTGCTCTTATTTTTGCAATGGAATCCTTTATTGCTTTAAATGTTGTCAAATGAGGGTGTCCTATAGCTATACCTTTACCCTTATAAAGTGCTACTCTAATTAATTTCTCAATTTGTTGCATTGAGTGTTTATATGTTTGCACATGATCAATGAATAAATCTTTTTCGGCAGTTTTTATTCCCATACGTCTTGATATCTTTCCGGCAACTGTTGTTAATGCTGTTCTTGAATCAACGAAAAATAGTCCTCTTTTCTTTACAATGGTTAAGACCTTTGAAATCATCTCCCTGTTAGAAGTGATTAAAGATCCCATATGATTATTTAACCCATGTGCAAATGGTATGATTTTTCTTGCTCTATCAATTAAATTAATAATATCATTCATACTGGAACTTAAAACCACAAATTGGTCTTTAGGGTATTTCAGCTTTGGGTCCTTTGCCTGCATAGGAAGATGTATCATAACCTGTAAGCCAAATTTATTTAACTTTCTTCCTTCCTCTTCTGCGTATGGAGTACTTGGTATTACAGAACCGGTTATTGGAATATTTAATGCCTTTAAATTATCAGCATCAGTTTCATGATAACCAACATCATCTATAATAAATGCTATTTTAGGGTTTTTTTTATCAATTATGAATGGTTTTCGTGCCACAATAACTTGTACTTTTTTTGGTTTTTTATAAAGAATGGATATGAGGAATTTATGAGTTATTTTCTTATCTAAACTTAGTGAATATAGATATATTTGCTCCTTTTCAACTTTTTCAATTTCTTTTAATATCATATTATATTTCTTGCCGAGCCTTTTTATTTCTTGAATTAAAGGTGCGAATTTTTTTCTCTTCAACTCTATTTTATAATGATGGTATGCCCAAGTCGGATCGATGAAATGAGTATATTTAATACTCTCTTTTTGAAAATAAATCAATATCCTATCATCAAAAGATACAATATTTGCATTTCTATGCTTTGGCTTTTTTTGTTTTTCCACATTATTATTAAAGATAAATGATTGCTTACCTTTAGTATATTTAATATACTCTAAACCTGTTATTGAAGCTATTGTAAGCATTACAAACATCGTTAATAACCATAAATTTGTATTTTGACCGTTTTTTTTTATGTTTTTTTTTTTTTTTTTTTTTTTTTTTGTTCTTTGTGCTTTTTGTGTTTTCTTCATTTTTTTCATTTTTTTGCCAACCATTTTATCGGATTTTGAGCAACCATATTTTTACGTATTTCAAAGTATAATGATTTTACATTTGCCGAGCCCGTATCTCCGATTATTGCAATTTTTTCTCCCTCATTTACCGAATCACCTTTTTTTTTTAAAAAATCTTTGCAATGTCCGTAAAAAGATAAAAAATGCTTAGAATGTTGTACGACAATCATTTTTCCATATCCCTTCCAATAATCGGAGAATACAATATTACCGGAATAAATAGTTGATATTTTGTTTTGAGATGTTTTTGGCTTAATTTCAATCCCCGTATTTATAATATACGTATTAAATTTAGTACTTTTTTGTTTTCCAAACTGAGTTATTACCTCACCTTTTATAGGCCAAGTAAACATACCTTTTAATTCTTCAATCTCACTGTCACTTACAATGTTTTTGACTTTATTTTCACCCATTAAAGAATTATTGAATTTTAGAAATTCATGCTCGAGTTCATCTTTTAATTTTGTATATTTTCCCTTATCGTTATTAATTTTTCTTATTAAAACCAACTTATTGCGTTTTATTTGTCTTAAATTTAATATTTTTTTCTCAACTTCTAATTTATCAGTTTGTTTTGACTTGTTTTTTAATGATAAATCTTTTTTAATATCCACTAATTTTTTAATATCCACTCTAAAAGCATTAATTTCTTTATTATTGAAACTGATAAGAGATTCAAAAAACTTATAATTTCTAAACAACCTATTAATATTTTTTGTATTAAGAAAGACTCTGATATGTTTGTTACTTCCTTGTTTATACAATACACGAAGTATCTTTTTTATTTTTTCTTTAGACTTATCAATTTTTTTAATTAATTCTTTTTCTTCAGATTGTTTTATTTCAATTTGAGAATTCAGTGCTTTTATCTCCAATTGTAATTTATTCTTCTTTAAATATTCTCTCTCATACCTTAATTCAATTTTATAAATTTGATTTAATAAAGAATCTTTTTCTTTCTTAATTTCTGCAATTTTAAATTTAACATTATCCAAATCTTTTTGAATTTTTGCAGTTTCATTATTTTTATCCGCAAAAACTATCTCCGCAAACAATAAAAAAAGAAAAAAAGAAAAAACTATCTTACCCAATTTCATGATTAATACACGTTTCCTACCCTAATAATCAATTATATAATACGCTAAGTTTTAATTAACTGCCCCGATGTACATTCAAAGTACATCGGGGATTTATAAAAATTAATTAAGATATCAAACCTTACTCATTCCAAGGTCAATAGCCTTCTCGTTGAGCGGTATTAATTTATGATGTCTTTCCGGCAAAGTCTCCTTTAAAGCTACAATAAGAGATTCTTTCTTTACAATATTAAGTATCTTTACCAAGGCACCCAATATTAACATATTCATTACCTTAACGTTTTTCAATTCATTATTTGCCAATTCTATGGCAGGTAATGGATACACTTTAATATCAGTTCTTGTAGGAGGTTCTTTTATTGTACTGCTTTCCCATATCAGAATTCCACCTTTTTTAACCTTTGATTCAAACTTTTTTAATGAGGGTTGATTTAAGGCAACAACCACATCATACTCGTTTACAACCGGAGAAGAAATAGGCTCATCACTAATATTTACCATACAATTAGCCGTTCCGCCTCTCATTTCCGGTCCGTACGAAGGCATCCAACTTATTTCTTTTCCCTCTTTCATTGCCGCATAGGCAATCAATTTACCCATGGACAAAACACCCTGTCCACCAAATCCTGCAAATATCATTTCCTTTAACATTATTCTTCTCCTATTTCCCCGGTTCCTTTAGAACACCTAACGGGTAATATGGGATTTGTTCATTCTTAATCCAATCAAGAGATTCAACCGGAGTACATTTCCAACCTGACGGGCAGTTAGACGCAACCTCAATAAACGACGTACCAATTTTTTGGTCACATATTTTCATTGCCTTAACAAGTGCTTTTTTAGTTTTTCTTGCATTTGCCGCAGTATTACAGCTAACTCTCTCAACATAAGCCACACCATCCAAGGTTGCAACAATTTCTGCCATTTTAAGAGGCATACCTGCGGTTTTAGGGTCTCTTCCATGAGGACTTGTTGTTGTAATCTGCCCTTCCAAGGTTGTTGGAGCCATTTGTCCGCCTGTCATCCCATATATACCATTATTAATAAAGATAAAAACAATGTTTTCCCCTCTATTACAGGCGTGAAGTGTCTCAGCGGTTCCTATAGCAGCTAAATCACCATCACCTTGATATGAAAAAACATACTTATCGGGATGCATTCTTATAATTGCCGTTGCAACTGCCGCAGCTCTCCCGTGAGCAGCTTCCTGCATATCAATATCCATATAATCATAGGCAAAGACAGAACATCCAACGGGACATACGCCTATTGTCTTGTCCTGAATATCCAATTCTTCTATTACTTCCATAAGCAATTTATGCACAGTTCCGTGAAAACAACCCGGACAATAATGCATTCTTGTATCTATTAAAGTTTTAGGTTTTTGATAAATTACCTCATATCCTTCTCTCATTTTACCCCTCCTCATACTTTTGTACTGCAAATTCCAGTATTTCTTCAGGAGTCATCATAATACCTCCGGTTCGTCCATAAAAATGCACCGGTTTTCTGCCATTTACATTCAATCTTACGTCTTCAACCATCTGCCCGACACTCATCTCTACCGAAATAAAAAATTTTGTCGATTCCTTTTTTGATAAATTTTCAATTTCTTTAGTAGGAAATGGCCAAAGTGTTATAGGTCTCAATAAACCGATTTTAATGCCCTTCGCTCTTGCAAGATCCACAACTTTTTTAGAAGTTCTTGAAGAAACTCCGTATGAGACTATTATGATCTCGGCATCATCTAATTTATAATTTTCAAACCTTACTTCATTCTCAACTATTTTACTATACTTCTTTTGCAATTCTATATTCTTCTTTTCCATATGTTCGGATTGAATGTAAAGAGAGGTTATATAATTACGTTCTCTATCCTTTGTTTTACCGGTTGTTGCCCAAGGTTTATTCGGTTTATATTCAATTGGTTCCGGTAATTCAACCTTTTCCATCATCTGACCGATTGCTCCGTCAGATAAAATCAAAACCGGAGTATTATACTTGTCTGCAAGCTCAAAGGCTAAGATTGTATAATCGACCATTTCCTGTACGGAATTTGGTGCAAGAGTAATTAATTTGTAATCGCCGTGACCACCACCTTTAACCGCTTGAAAATAATCGCCCTGACTTGCCTGAATTGTACCAAGTCCCGGACCACCTCTTGAAATATTTGCTATAACACATGGTAATTCGGCACAGGCAATATAAGAAACACCTTCCTGCATTAAAGAAAAACCGGGAGAGGATGTAGTTGTCATAACCCTTGCTCCCGCTCCTGCTCCGCCATATACCATATTTATTGATGCTACCTCACTCTCTGCCTGAACCAATACGTAATTACTTTTTGGTTCTTGTAAAGCCAAATATTCCACGACTTCAGACTGAGGTGTTATAGGGTAGCCAAAATAGCCTTGCATACCGGCTCTTATAGCCGCTTCCGCCAGTGCTTCATTTCCTTTCATAAATCTAATTTCACCCACTTTTTCCTCCTCTTTTATAAAATTTCATAAGAAATCATTCAGACTTCTTATACACCGTTATGCAAGCATCAGGACACATAATTGCACAATTCATACATGCAATACATGTTTCCTCAGCCTGATACGAATAATGTAAACCAAAGCTATTGGTGTCGGTCTCATTGATGGCAAGACATTTAACGGGACAATTAACCACACATAATCCGCACCCCTTACATCGTTCAACCGATATTTCAACATAACCTTTTGCAGCCATACTTACCTCCTTTAAGTGATAGAACACACCCATCAAAAAATTACAACAGCATTCTGTCGCAACTTAAAATTGGTTAGGTTCATCTGTTAAGTCAATCTTGTCACTATTTAGTAACTATTATAACAGCATATTAATGACAAATTCAAGTGTTTTTGATAAAAATTAAAAAATATTGTTTCAATTAAAAAAAACATTTCAAAGGAGAAATATTGTCAATGAAAAACAGGTGGAAATATCTTATCTATTCTTATATAATCATATAATGAAAGAAAACAAATTAAATACAATTAAAATTTGGTGGATGGCATTAAGACCTAAAACATTACCGGCCTCTATTATACCTGTTATTATGGGAATTGCTCTTGCTAAAAAAAACCATACAATAAACTTTTTCTTAGTTTTTATCACCCTTTTTTGTGCAATTCTTATTCAAATAGGAACAAATCTCGTAAACGACTATTCAGATTTTAAAAAAGGAGCGGACGATGATAAGAGAATAGGACCTCTTAGAGTTACTCAAGCCGGATTAATTAGCGAAAGCAATATGAAAAGAGGGATTTATTTTGTACTCTTTCTAATATTATTAAGCTCGATTTTCTTAATTATAAGAGGCGGAATACCCATTTTAATAATAGGAATATCAGCTTTATTAGCCGGATATTATTACACCGGAGGCTCATCACCATACGGATATCTTGGGTTTGGCGATATTTTTGTACTAATTTTTTTTGGTCCGGTCTCACTTGCCGGAGCATACTATATCCAAACACTCACAGTTAATCCACTAATTATTTTTACAGGTTTGGGACCCGGTTTAATATCAGTTGCAATTCTTACGGTTAACAATATAAGAGATATAGATAATGACAGAAGAACAGGAAAGAAAACCTTAGTTGTCAGATTAGGAAGAAAATTCGGAATTATTGAATATAACCTTTCTATAATAATCGCATCTTTTATTCCCCTTATAGCAAGCTTATTATCTCCAACGTTTTACGCAAATTCTAAAATAAGTATAATTATTCTTCTTCTATTAATCCATCCGTATAAGATACTTAAAACTTATAGAGACGGAGAAAAACTAAATGAAATTTTAAGTTTTACGGGGAAAATTCTCGTGATATACGGTATTATATTTATACTTGGTCTTTTTATATGATAAGCAAGAAATTAATCCGTATCAACTATCTCACCGCCAATTTCAGGATAAAACTTCATTATTTTATCAAAATCTCCGATTATAACAATTACTTCGTTTTTTGATAATGCCCTTTTATTTTTTATAAGTTCTTGCCTTGCTCTGTTTAATTCATAATTTATTTTATACAATATATTTTTATTCTCATATACTTGATAATTATTAGTTTTAAATAATAATATACTTAAATTTCTCTTTAGAATACTATTATAGTTTCTCGTTTCAACTTTTAATTTTCCGTAATAATAGTTTAATGCTATTTTATAATCTCTACGACTTAAAAAAGATGATTTAATTCTCACAACATCACTGTTTAATAAAAAGAGAAACTGTTTAATCGATTGATAGTTAAGACTGAATGCATTGCGTATGACAATAATCCCCCTATGTTTCAATATTTTTGTAACAGCAACAAATCTCTTTTTTACATTGTATTTTTTATTCTCTTTGATTATATTAAAAGGATACTGTCTAAACAGAATATCGTTTAATATGACATTTGAGATATAATCGTTTTCTATCCTGCCGTTAATAATTTTAAAAAATAGAATAGTAGGATTAACTAAGCCCGGAATATTCAATATGATAGGCTTAGGCGTTATATACAGTTTATCTGTCTCTTTAATTTCTTTATATTTATAAGACTTAACAATTCCTCTTAACGATTTACTGATATACCCTATAGCTCTAACAGTATGTATCTTACCTGTAAGATATAATTGCATATTTGTCGGAGTATAAGTTCCCTTATAATGAACAAGTAATTTATTAACATTAACCTTATTTACCTGTCTCTTTATAAAAAAATTATTTCCTAATATTTTATTTTTAAATAAATATTTATAAGCAAGAAAAGTTCCCATCTTAATTTGAAAATTTCTATTTTTTTTATAATTTTTAATAATTATTGTTCTTTCGTATTTCAAATCTTTTATAGATATTTTATTGGTCTTAAAAAGAATTGAAAGAAATTTAACAAATTTAGGAAAGTCTTTTTTTAGAAAATTAATTTTGAAAACAGCATAATCTCCCATAAAATCAACATGATAATCATTCCCAAGCTCTCTTAATATTTTAGAAACAGGCGTTCTTGATTTATATGACTTTGTAAAAATAGTTTTAGCCGTTATAAAAGTAATTACAGAGTCTGTGTTTTTCGTTTTATATATAATAATAAGCTCTGCATGAATAAAATCAATACGATTGTTTTTTAAAATATGAATTTTAAACCCACCTATATCAACGTTTTTATTTTTATAAAAATTATAATTATTAGCTATAATAAACTGAAATAACAGCATAAAACTCATAAAAAAAACAATTTTATTATTAATCATCATTATACTCAAACAGCATAACCATTTTATTTTTCACAAAATATCTTTTGCAAACATTCACAAGACTTAGTAAATTAATATTTTTAATTTTTCTTAAAATATTTTTATTTACATCAATATCTCCAAAAAAATGTTCGGATTTTGCAAGAACCTCACTACGAGACAAAAGTCCTGAAAGATTTTTCAGATAATCAATTTCCATCAAGCGTTTTATTCTTTGTATATCCTTCTTTTTTTTCAACATAGTAATTGGTAAATTATTAATATATTTTAATATAAGATATCTCGCTCTTATAACATCTATCTTTTTATTGGACGATATCCCTAATATCAGGCTATTTGCCTCTATATTGTCGGTTAATTTATAATCCATTGTTATATCTAAATTATTTTTATTTTTTAAGAGATTTTCAATATTACCTATTCTTTCATCAAATAAAAAATATTTCATAAATAAAAAATGAATGAAATTATAGTTTAAAACTGACGGAGCGGGTATTCCTATTATAATAAAATTTTCAGCATTTTTGGCTGCAACCAATGACTTTGATACGGAATCATTTATAAAATTAAATGAAGAATATTTTAGTTTAACATCTCTGACTGCTCTTATATCCGAGAAATATTTATTTATAGTTTTTTTTACCTCAACAGTATCAAATTCTCCTGATATCACTAACGTAGCTAATTGTGGATTAGAGTATCTTTTATAAACGGATTTAATATCTGATAATTTTAAATTTTTAAGTTTTAACGAGGTTCCCATTAGCGAATATTGATAGATTGAATTTGCAAAGAGTTTCGCATTAATCCATAAATACGCTTCATAATAACCATTATACTTGGCAAGTCGCTCTAATTTTTGAATATGTCTGTTTTTTTGAATTAAAAAGCCTCTATTATTAATTTTCAATGATTTAAATCTTTCACTTTCTAACATTAATGCAATATTCAAATCTTCTTCTGCAATAATTTGATAAAAATATGAGTAATCATAAGCTATCTTTGTAGCAACAATTCCACCTTTGTTTTTTACATACAAAACCCCTTCAAGATAGTTGAAGTTTTTCGTCGCTGAATTAAGTCTTATGTTTTTAAAAATAGTAGAAACACCTTTGAACTCTACCGGATCATCTCTAACTCCTGTTTTATAATATGTAAAAACGCTGACTGATTTAATACCCTCGATGGGAGATAAAATAACATTTAATCCATTTTTAAGTTTATACGTTTGTACCTGAATTCGAGCAAAATTAAACTGTTCAAAAGATAATAACAATAATGTACTGAATATTAATAATCTCAGTACATTCAAGTTTACAATTTTTTTAAATTTAAACAAATTTCTTCTTCTTTAATTTTAATTTTACTTTACCTTTCTCTATATGAAGATCAATTTTAACATCTACTATATTTGCCGTAATTAATTTAGATTTAATTGAATTTATCATTTTTTCTTTATTAACTAACTTTGTAGATTGCAATAGACTCATTTTTTTATAATTTTCATAAAATTTATCAAAAGATTCTTCACTGTTTAGACTAACGTCCACCGACGATTTCATAGACGGCTCTTTTTTCTTTACATCCTTTACATCCTTTACATCCTT
>CAYOTE010000002.1:0-11757 GCA_964406785.1 uncultured Clostridia bacterium | reverse complement strand
CTTTACATCCTTTACATCCTTTACATCCTTATGTATTACAGACTTTTTCTTGCCTCTTACAAGACCACTCTCTTGTTCGTTCAATCGCTTCAACCACATATTATTATATAAGGAAAACTTAGATGATATATTCTGAATTAACAAAGCTATTCTTGGGTTTCTACTACCACCGCTAACTAAATTTCTCATTTTTTTTTCAAGTCTCTCACGCTCTTGCTCTGGCGGAACCCTTATTTCTCCCGCAAAAAAAAGAGTATATTCAGCCTTTAGCCTTTCAATTGTATTATTCAAATTATGCAATAATAACTCTACATCGTTCTGATTATTTGCCTCACCTCCAACATTCATAAGATTTAATACCTAAGTGGTTCTTCTTCTCCGGATAAGACTCTTAAAGTGCCCTCTACAAGTGCTTCAATTTCATCCTCGCCCGGATAAACTTCTATCGGTGCAATAAAATTAATTCTTTTTTTAATTAAATCAACTAAAAAACCGGCATAAGCCATACCACCAGTAATAATAATATTATCAACATTGCCATTGACAACAGCGGCAAAAGAGCATGTCTCTTTGGCAACCTGATAAGCCATTGCCTCTACAACCTTTATTGTCTCCGCATCACCCTCATTATACAACTCTTCCACTTTAAAAAAATTCTTGGTGTTCAAATAAGAGAAAATCCCCCCATTTCCAAAGATAGTTTTTTCTAATTTTTTAAGATCTACCCCTGTTTTGTCTATATATCTTATAACTTGAAGAATAGGCAAACCTCCTGATCTATCAGGCGAAAAACAGCCCTCTTCACTGGAATTAATACCATCTATCATCTTTCCTTCACTATGAATTGATATAGATATTCCCGTACCAAGATGAATTACAATAAGGTTTAACTTTTTATAATCCTTTTTTTTTTCTTTGGCAAATCTTTTTGCAACGGCTTTCATATTCAAGGCATGAGACAACATAATTCGTTCAAACAATTTATGACCGGAAAATCTTGCAACAGGAGCAAGTTCATCAACCGATATAGGATCTACAATATAACAGTTGATATTTGTTTTTTTCGCTATTGAATATCCTATTTGAGCCGAAAGATGAGAAGCATGAGAGCCTCTTCTCGCCTCTACCAAATCTTTTATCATTGCATCATCTACAAGATATGTTCCACTGGAAAGAGGTTTTAATAATCCCCCCCTTGCCGCAATCGCTTCAAAATTCTCAATATCAATGTCTTTCTCTTTAAGAAAATCATATATTAAATTTTCTCTGTAATTCTTTTGTGAATTAATATCCAAAAATCCATTAAGATCTTCATCGCTATGTTTAATTGATTCTTCAAATTGTTTTTCTTCTCCCTTATAAATTCCTATTTTCGTAGATGTGTTTCCCGTATTAATTATTAGTATTAACTTATCCATTATCTACTCCTCCTGTTGTTTTTTTATGTATTTTGCAATAATAGGTTCCAGTCTCCTATAAGTCTCATTTGTGATAAGACTTGAATCTGTCATTATTCCGTATTTGAGAGAAGAATCACAATTACATCCTTCCTCATTTGAGTTAATGTGTGAAATTAAAGTTCGCACAAGATTTTCAGCATTTTTCGTGTTCTTTTTTAAATTTTCGATAACCATATTCACCGATACGTTTGCCGTTTCCTCATTCCAACAATCATAATCCGTTACAAACGCCAATGGCAAAAAACACATTTCAAGTTCCTTTGCCAATTTCGCCTCTATTGCCTGTGTCATTCCGATGATTGAAAAATCCAATTTCTTATACGTAAACGACTCGGATTTTGAAGAAAATTGAGGCCCTTCCATATTAAAATATGTCCCGCCTTTATGTACGGTTAAGCCAATTTTATTTGCAATATTATAGGCTAAGTCGGATAAAACTGGACAAGTTGGCTCAGCCATAGACACGTGAGCAACAATTCCTTTTTCAAAATATGTTTTTTCTCTTTTAAATGTATTATCAAAATATTGGTTGGGGATAACAATGTCGGTAGGTTTTAAATCTTCCTTTAATGAACCGACTGCCGTGATAGAAATCAAACTCTGCACACCCAGATTTTTTAATGCGTACAAATTTGCCCTATAATTTACCTCCGAAGGTGAATATCGATGACCTATACCATGTCTCGATAAGAAAACAACCTTTTTCCCATTAATAATTCCGGTAAGAAGTTTCTCAGACGGTTTTCCAAAAGGCGTATCGACTTCCATATACTCGGCATTATCAAAACCCATATTATAGAAACCACTACCACCAATAATTCCAATTTTTACACTATCCACCATTTCTCCATTATATTAATATAAAATTCTCAAATAAAAGTCAATAGAAACAATTAAATTGAGAGACTTTCTAATCAAATAACTCAAATATCAAACTATTAACACCAACGTATTCAAACACCTTACATGAATAATCACATAATTTTACGCATAAACAAAATATATTTTAACACAATTTACAAATTTTTTCCTGACTTTTATTTTTTCATTTTCTGCTTCACATTATCCTAATATTTCCTAATGCCCTTTACCCTCAATCATTCGTTTACCATGCTCAAGTATTGGAATAATTAATTTAGTACATAGAGTAACAGCCTTAACAGAACCCGGAAAATTAATAATAATTGTTTGCTTTTTTACTCCGGCAATACCTCTTGAAAACACAGCATGCCTTGTTTCCTTTAGAGATTCCGCTCTTAACATTTCAGCAATCCCGGGAAGCTCAAAATCGCAAAAAGAAGACGTTATCTCAGGAGTAATATCTCTTGGGGAAATACCGGTCCCTCCGGTAGTTATAATATAGTCCGAATTAAGGTTATCATTCAAAGTTTTTTCTAAAACTATTTTTTCATCGGGAATAATAATGTTTTTTATTTCGCATTGTATCGAACTGTCTAAAATGATTTTTTTAATTGTTGGACCTGATAAATCTTCATACTCTCCTCTATATGCTCTATCTGAGAGCGTGATAATTGTAATGTTCAACATTTTTACTCCTTACTTTCATGTTACTTATTCGCTCATATAAATAATTTTGAAACTATCGGAAACGGACTATAAGCCGGATTCTGTTTAAAAGAATCATTTATCTGGGCAATTAATTGCTTAACAGCTCAAGCGACTAACCTAAAGGTATCGATTGGGACTATCTTAACATCCTTTATTAAGTCTTGCATCGGGTAGGGTTTATCCAGCATCAAATAATCACTTATTCGACCGGTGAGCTCTTACCTCACCATTTCACCTTTACTAAGGTAATAAAACCTTAGCAGTCTATTCTCTGAGACACTTTCCGTAATTTCCGCATAGCGAAAACCCGTTCCTGTTAGGAACTACCCTGTCCCTATGAAGTCCGGACTTTCCTCCACATAAAAATATTATGAGGCGATTCTTCATCCGTTTCCGTAGCTCAATAAAACACATTATATCAAAAATATAACAATTATAAAACCTAAAATTTTCAGGTTTTATGTCTTCCCGTATTGAATATTAGAAAAAAGAGTATTATAATTCTCATTAAAGTTACAAAGAGGATATTAAAATGAAAACTATATTAAGAAATACCGTTCTGTTGTTAATCGTTCTATTCTTTATTTCACCCGTTTATACATACGCTTATAAGACTTCTTATACAAAAAAAAAAAAAATTTTTTAAAAAAAAAAAATTAAAAAATAATTTAAAAAAAAAAAAAAAAAACAAAAAATAAAAAAAAAATTATTATCCTTGTAAAAAAAATCATTAAAACAGTACTTGACGGCAATAAAAAAAGACCAATATTCAATAAAAAATTTGTTCAATTTGACCGAAGAGGATTATTCGTTTATAAGTTAAAAAAAAAAATTGCCTATAAAACTTATTTGAATTATAAAAAAAACTCTAAAAACACTATTATTATTTACAAGGGTTTAAAAAAAGGTGATTTAATAGTAACAGCAGTACTTATCAGACTAAACAATAAAATTATCAAAGGTAGATTTATTTCAAAACACTTAAAAACACACGTTCAAATAATGTCATTTAACAGACACACAAAAAAATATATAAAGAGGGGAATATATAAGAAAAAAAGCCTCTTATTGGAAAATTTAGAAGTCGAAATTACAATGGGTATCGCTTCAAAAAACGAATTTGATGATTTATATTTAAAAGACAATTCATATGAAGGGCTGCTAAAACAATATTCTAATTTAAACAATCTTTCATATAATTCCGTATCGGATACTTCTACACCCTTTGGCACATTTAAACCTATAAATATTAATATAAATTATAAAATATTGGAGAATTTATATATTATCGGAGGGTTTGAATTTTCTTCAATATCATCAAACTCAACGAAAAGCTTTGATATAATTTGGCCCGAATTTAAAAACACCTACGGTTATGACTTTAC
Organism: uncultured Clostridia bacterium; assembly: GCA_964406785.1. GTDB lineage: Bacteria > Acidobacteriota > Aminicenantia > UBA2199 > UBA2199 > JAOZTV01. The sequence continues at coordinate 7,343 of CAYOTE010000002.1, read as the reverse complement.
ACATGAAATTTCGTATTTTTCACCATATATCGGTGTAGGTAAAAACTTTGACAATTTCGGTATTTATGCAAATATCGGTTTAAATAGCATAAAGTACAATTATACAATGTCAAAGAATTTTTCAGAACAAAAATACTGGGAAAAAGTAACAGAAACAATTGAAGGTACAGCGAGTGGGCTAAGATTAACCTTAGGTTTAAAATATAAACAGTTAATTACCGGAAGATTGCACGGCTTGATAAGAGTTGAATATTCTATATCAGGAACACCTTCCATAACTGCCAATCTATTGCGAAAAGCTTCAAATTCAGAAGGGAAGACCACATCAAACAGTAATTCAGGGCTTATTTATAACTTAAATATTAACCCATATAATTTAGACAAAATAAACACTTGGGGCGTATTTGACACGCCCCCGAAAATATCATGGATGAGCGATGTTACAGAATTAAAACTCTCCCTGTCAACATTTAAAATATCAATAGGACTGTCTTTCTAATATTTATTGATACCTATTAAAAAGGCTTTAGTAATAACATAGCAACGAACTATCCAAAAGTATGAAGAACCTTTACTGCTTTTACGTGTATATTCAATTTTGAGCCGGATTGAGTAGCTTGATTATACTTTAATCTAATTACAGGAACAGATACTTTTATTTTAACGGTTTTTCTTCTTGGAATAATATTAACGGGCAATGTTATAGCGGTTTTATTAATAACTTTTTTATATATTAAATGATTATTTAATACATTTGTAATTTGAAGTGTTACCGGTTGTGTTATTCCTGTCCAAGTGATTCTTACGGGAGAACCAACATCAATTTTATTTGGCTGTTTAGGGAAGATATTACTTATTTGCATATGTAACATAGATTTAACCGTTCCATGTGCTGTTAATATTCGCTTATTCTTAGTAATTATCTTAAGACTTATTTTATATTGCCCACTATTATTTTTCGGTAACGGAACAAACCCTTTATATTCACCGGCAACATTTGTTGTATTAATTTTTTTCCCGTTTATTGTTATATTTGCACCAACTAAGGCTACTTTATCGACATTATTATTTCTTAAAATAAAATGAGCCAAAAGTTTATTACCTTCAGATGAGATAAATATATTCCCCTGTGAGTAAAAAGGAGCCTTGTTAACTTTAACTTTTACAGCCGATATAAGTCGTTTGTGCTTGGCAGGTTTATAAAACTTTCTTTTTACCAACCGCTGTGCCTGTACTCCAAAACTAATCATAATAAATAATAAGACAAATAGATTAAATATTTTTTTCATCATATACCTCCTAATAATAGAGATAGTATCAGAAATTTTAAAAAAAAACAATTTCAGGCTACATAAATTTGTTTTCTAAATTTATTTTTTATGATTTTTTCGATAATTTTGCGGAACCTGAATTTTTCATCAAAATTGTAGCAAAACGCCCAAGAAGTCCGTTATAACAAGCTAAACGATTGAACTAAATGAAGAATAGTCTAACTATTTTGCAATGCAGTGATTGAGTTTAATGCAGTTAGAATGGGCTTATTGGGCATTGCAGTAGATTTTGATTAAAATTTTAGGTGGAATAAAAATTGCAAGAATAGGCAAATTTAGGTATAATCGTTTCTTATGGTTAGCGAAGAGATTTTAAAAAAAGTTAGAAAGGTTGAAATAATATCTAAGAAGATTTCTAACGAGACTTTTGCGGGAGAATACCATTCGGCGTTTAAGGGCAGAGGAATGGAATTTGCCGAAGTCAGAGAATATCAAATTGGCGACGACATACGCTTTATTGACTGGAATGTATCATCAAGAATGGGTAAATTATTTGTCAAACAGTTTACCGAAGAAAGGGAATTAAGTCTCATACTTGCAATTGATTTATCAGCATCTTTAAATTTTTTCTCCGAATTAAAGAGTAAAAAAGAAATCACCGCAGAACTTTCCGCAATCATCGCCTTTACCGCAATGTTAAACAAGGATAAGGTTGGTTTACTTATTTTTACCGACAAAATCGAATTATACGTACCTCCAAAAAAGGGAAAGACACATCTTCTTAGAATAATAAGAGAAATCTTAAACTTTTCACCAAAGGGTAATGGTACATCCATAAATGGCGGTTTAACTTACCTAAGTAAAATTTTAAAAAAAAAGTCAATAATTTTTCTCTTGTCTGACTTTATTGACACGGATTTTACACGATCAATAAAAATAATAAGTAAAAAGCACGATCTTGTTGCCATCAATATTTCGGATAGGAGAGAATTAATTATCCCCGAAAGAGGTTTGTTTCTTTTAAGAGATATTGAAACGGATGAGGACTTTTACATAGATTTTTCATCTATTTCAGATAGAAGATATTTTGCAAACATTCTTAAAAAAAATGATTCTGAGCTGAAAACACTTTTAAAAAAAAACAAGGTTGATATAATTGAGATATCCGGTGATGATGACTACGAAAAGCCTCTTTATAATTTTTTCCTAAAGAGGAGAAAACAACTTTCAAGATGAAAAAGAAAAACATATTAGCTATCCTTTGTCTGTTGCAAATTATTTTATCTATTCCTGTTATGTCTGAAAATACGTCTCAAATTACCGTATCAATTTCAAAAATGAACGGCTATATTGGAGAGCCTTTTGAAATTAGCTTGATTTTAAAATCTCAGGTTCAATTAGACGAATTCAAAGTTGAAATAGATAAGAATAATTTTGAGATTGTTTCTAAAAACAAGATCAAGACGGAACAAAACGCATCATACATACTGCTCGAAAAAAAGATTAAAATAATTTTTTGGGAAACGGGTAATTTTAAGATAAATCCGATAAAAGTTATGGCAATAAAGGATGATAAGATTATAGATACTCTTTATACAAACGCTTTAGATGTAACCATAGCCTCCTCTCTAAAAAAAGAAAAGGCTACGGAAAAAGACTTAAAACCTCTTAAACCACTTGCAAAAGTAATCGGGACAATTTTGTATTTCTTAAAATATTTATTCTTTGCTATTTTAATTATCGTTCTTCTTATATTGATAGTAGTGTACCTAAAAAAAAGAACGAAAGAAAAACACATTGCCCCCGAATTAACAAGAACACCCATAGAAGAATTTGAATTTAATTATAAGAAATTAAAAAAAAGGGCTCTTATAGTCTCAGGAAAATTACAATTTCATTTTCTAAATCTAACGGAAATATCAAAAAAATTCCTTCACAGAGAGTATAATTTTAATGCGGAAGAGCTTACTACTTTTGAGACGGTAATGGCATTAAAAAATATAGGAGAAAACAATCTTATAATAAAACATTTTAATAATTTACTTGAATTTTCAGATAGAGTAAAGTTTGCAAAATTCATACCTGAAACAAAAGATATGGAATCACTCGATAAAATAATAGATGAAATTTCAATTATCTTTACAGAAAAACAAAAACAGGCAGAAAGAGAGAGGATAGAAAAAGCAAATGATAAAAAAAACAACTGATATTTTAATTTCAATATTCAATCTTAATCATTTTGAAAACTCAATTGTTTTTTTGTTGTTTTTAATATTACCCCTGCTTTATTTCTTAAATAAATTTTACCAAAAACGAGGATATAAGTTTATTTTCTACTCATCAAGAAAATTTTTCAAAAGAGAAGAATCAACAAAAGTTATTCTTATTAAAAGTATTTATGGTATTAAGCTTATAGCATTGTTTTTTTTTATTATAGCCATGGCAAGACCACAGAGAGTCGATTCTTACAAAGTTGAAAAAATTGCAGGCTTAAACATTATGATTACACTCGATATATCAGGCTCAATGAAAGCACTTGATTTCCATCCCAAAAACAGACTTGAAGCAGCAAAAGAAGTCATTATAGATTTTATAAAAAAAAGAACAAATGATAAACTGGGGCTTGTAGTTTTTGCAGGGACAGCCTATACCAAATCACCATTAACTATAAATTATGACTTTTTAAGACAGTATGTTCTTGAGACCTCAACCGAGGATTTAAAAGAAGAAGGTGGTACGGCTATTGGAGTAGCACTTGCTACGGCAGTAAACAGACTTGTCGGAGTAATATCAAATAATAAAAGTATAAATAAATCGAATCTGTTAAAAAACAATAAAAAAAAAAATGCAAGAGGAATAATAATTTTACTAACAGACGGCATAAACAATACGGGCGAAATAGACCCGAACGATGCCGCAGATATGGCAAAAGACTTTAACATTAAGGTTTATACAATTGGTATAGGGAAAACGGGAAAAGTTCCATATGTAGCTATTGACCAATTCGGAAATAAAAGACAGGTAATGATTGATTCTGAAATTGATGAAAAATTACTAAAAAGAATCGCAAAAAAAACAGGCGGACTTTATTTCAATGCTACTAAAAAAAAATCATTAGTTAAGATCTTTGAAGACATTAATAAGTGGGAAAAAACCGAAATATCAAGACGAACTATTAAAGATGTCAAAGAAAAATACTATGCTTTTCTCATATTCGGAATATTACTGTTATTTATAGCCGAAGTTTTAAAAAGATCTATTTTAAGAACCATACCTTAAATCATTTACCTTTTAATCAACATTATACCTGAAATTTTAATCAAAATCTACTGCAATGCCCAATATACTCATTCTAACTGCATTAAACTCAATCACTGCATTGCAAAATAGTTAGACTATTCTTCATTTAGCTCAATCGTTTAATTTGTTATAATAAGCATCTTGGACATTTCGCTACAATTTTGATGAAAATTTCAGGTTATAGAAATCGGATGACAAAACTTTACTATTGCTATATAGCCCGACACAATTTGTATCAGGCTGAAATTTCATTTTTGAATAATTAAATTATTATTTGCCGGGACAAGATTTTTTTATAGCCATATCAAGATTTTTATTTCCATACACCTTATCGTAATGAGCACTAAACTCTTTTGCCAGTTGCTCTGCTCTCTTTCTAAAAGCCTCTTTATCATGCCACGATTTTTCAGGATGCAATATATTAATATCAATATTGGGAAAAGACTTAGGCACCATAATATGAAAAAGAGAATCCTCAAAATATTCAACAGATGATAACTCCGAATCCAAAACAGAGTTAATAATAGATCTGGTAATACCAATATCCATTCTTTTACCAACCCCGTAAGGACCACCGCTCCAACCTGTATTTATTAAATAAACAGATGTCCCATGTTCTTTCATTTTTTTACCCAATAACGAAGCATATTTATCAGGATTTAATGGCATAAAAGGTTCACCAAAAAATCTCGAAAAGGTAGATACAGGTTCTTTTATACCCCTTTCGGTTCCTGCCAACTTTGAAGTATAACCCATCAAAAACCACAACATGACTTGAACTCTCGTTAACTTTGAAATCGGAGGTAATACTCCGTTAGCATCAGCGGTAAGAAATAGTATATTTTTAGGATGGTCTCCCGTTGATGATTCCTTAATATTTGATAAAACATTTAACGGATATGAACATCTCGAATTTTGTGTAAACCTCGAATCATAAAAATCAAATACTCCATTAGGATATATCATCGCATTTTCTACAATAGTTCCATGCTCTAAATAATCAGCCTTATGCATTACCGCACCATATATTTCTGGCTCTTTTGTCGGGTCCAAATTAATTAACTTTGCATAGCACCCGTTCTCAAAATTTGCGATACCTTTATCATCCCACCCGTGTTCGTCATCACCAAGTAAGGCTCTATTCGGATCAGCTGACAGCGTTGTCTTTCCCGTGCCTGATAATCCAAGAAAAAGGGCTATATCTCCGTTTTTCCCTTCATTCGCAGAAGTATGAAGTGGCAAGATATTTGCCTCCGGTAACATATAATTCATTACCGTAAACATCATTTTTTTTATACTGCCAAGATATGCAGAGCCTATTACTATACCAATACCATTGGCAAAATCCGAAACAACCACAATATCCGAGGTTGAACCGTCAGCAAGTTTTCTTAATTTTCCTTTGTATCTTTTTTTATTTAATTTATCACTTGGCAAGGCTATTAATAGAAATCCATTTTTAGAGAAAATACTGTCTTTTATATTATCGGGTATTTTTCGAAACATATTATCGGTAAATAGTACAGATAATGCTGTATCTGATATTGTTTTAACGGGTAAAGCATAATTGCTTTCTGCTCCTATTACCCTGTTTGTTTCATAAAGCTTTTTTTTATTTGAAAGCAAAGAAATCGCATCTTCAAAAAGCAAATCAAATACATCAGGAGATACAGGTATATTATTTGAGGAATCCCAATCAATTTTATTCGATATTTCATCTCTTTTTACAATAAGTGTATCTTTGGGGCTTCTACCTGTTGATTCAGGCTCTGTCCATGTCGCCAACGCTCCGTTCGCACTAACTATAACCTCGCTATCACGCAAACTCGCCTCTATCATATCCTTTCTGTTCATATCTACAGATTTATTTTTATGAGATTTTAATACCTCCATTACTCTACTTCTATAGTCCATAAAACCCTCCTTTTTTTAACGATAAAATTATATATGAAAGAATGATTTTAGGCAATACAAAAATCACTTATAATATTTTTAGAATGGAGTCGTACTATTTTGAACATTTCACCTGAGTTCAGATGAAATGTTCAAATAAAACTTATATCAGTTTATAAACCAAATCTCTTATAGAGCATCTGTTTTATTTTACCAGTTATTTCTTTTACTTCATTATTTATCTTAATTGATTTACTTTTAATATCAGACTTGAATTTTTCATCCGATATATCTTCAAGATTAATCATAACATTATAGAACGCACCCTCAGCGGCACTTTCAGCGGTTAATCCGGCAACTCCGGCATCGGATAACGAATTTTGGTTTCCTTTTTCAGAAGTAATTAGAGCAATTTCAGCTGCCTCTTTTGTTTTTTCCAATACAGAGAAAGGAACAAGTGTCGCCTCCTTCGTTGCTTCAAGAATTGCCTCATCTCTTATCTTCTTTTCTTCATCTGTCTTTTTAGGAAGAGCAAAGCCATTCATTATTTTATTGAAGGCATCGGTATCCTTATCAATTGCATCTAAGAAAAATGCCTTTAAAGACTGTCCCTTTACCGAAGCATCAATCATGTCCTGTTTTACATCTTTGTATTTCTTTTTACCAAAGGTTAAATTACCAACCATTGCCGATAATGAGGCTGATAAAGAACCGTTAAGTGCCGCAACACTACCACCACCCGGTGCAGGTGAGTTTGAAGACAGTTCATTCGCAAATTCATCTAATTTCATTGAGACAAGATTTCCGGGTTTTCTCAGTTTATACTCAATTATACGCTCATTTGTATTAAATTCTGAAATTTCATTTAAGCCCAAAGTT
>CAYOTE010000001.1:0-41594 GCA_964406785.1 uncultured Clostridia bacterium | reverse complement strand
TACTCAACAAGGAAACTCAAACAAATAAAAAAGTAATTTAAAAGCAAGAAATAAATAGTCGGAATAATCAGCCAAAAATGTTCGTAGAGGTGGGTGTGAATAAAATTGTATAAATTAAATGAAATAGGTATATAAATTGTTAAAAAACCATGGAAAATCTGGTTAATTTATCAGAAAATTGTATTTTGATGATATTTGCGATTAGGAAAAGGTATGTAATGTGGGCGTTTGATTAAAATGGTGGAATGAGTGGATGGAAAAGTGAAATAAATGGGGGAAAGTGTCCGACACGATATTTGATATTTGTATATTTAGAACTCACCAGAATAACTTACACTAAAATTATATTATTTTGACATTATTTCTTTATTTTGATATATTTTATTTTAATGTTTAGATAAAAGGAGGATGGTATGAATTTTGATTTTATTATTAAAAGGGTTCTTGGACTGTTGAAAACGCCTAATGAGGAGTGGGAGAAGATAAAAGAAGAGAAAACTAATTTTGTAGACCTGTTTAAGAAGTATGCGATTGTTCTTGCGGCTATACCGGCTGTTTTTAGTTTTTTAGGTTGGATTATAATAGGCAAGAGTTACGGATATGCTACTTTTAGGATGCCTTTTGGAAGAGCAATTGTGTATTTGGTTTTTTACTATATACTATCTCTTGTAGGTGTTTTTCTTCTCGGACTTTTTATAGACGTAGTGTCGGAATATTTTGATACGCCAAGAGATATTCATGCTGCACTTAAAATAGCCGTCTATTCATCTACTGCATCGTGGATAGCGGGTGTTTTTAATATAATTCCTGTACTGGCACCAATCGGAGTACTTGCAGGCTTATATTCACTTTACCTCTTATTTATAGGTATCAGAATTATTAAAGCTCCTGATAAAAATAAAGAAATTACGTTCTTTGTTGTAACGCTTATTGTATATATTGTAGCTATGGTATTTGTTGCTATGATGACTTCGTTGATAGTTTTCGGAACTACAAAATTCATGTTTTAAGATAGAAGTCGGTTATTATGGTTATTATAAAAAGTATTAAAAAATAAAAGATAGTCCCCATTGTAGATGATGAACTGAAAAACTCATTTGAATATTTGATGAGTCTTTTAGTTCATCAAGATACATATCGTACAAGTGAGAATAGGTAACCTTGTATTCAATATAAAAGCCGAATCTTTGCCAAGGCTTAAATCTTATTCCCGCTCCGGCACCTATTCCCCAATTTTTAAATCCTGATTGATAAGAATAGGCTACTCTTCTTGGAGTTCTGTTTTCAAGCATATCCATTTCAAGATGAGGGACTGCCGGACCGACAGCTATATTTACATATGGCTGAACTTTTCCATCCTGAATTTTTTTTGTTTTGTTTAACATCCACCTGTATGTCAGTTGTAAACCAAAATGATTTACTCCGTGAGATACATTAAACATTGTAATATAATCTCCTATTTTAGCATTTTGATTTATCTGTTTCCCGTTTAATTGCCCTGTCATGTTTAAAATTTGATTCATATCTTCAAGAAACACCTTTAAATGAATAAATTCAATTCCAATGCCAATATTAGGATTATTCTTTAAAAAATGAATAAATCTATAGCTGTAATATGGTTCTGTAAATGCCTTCAAGGCATCTCCGGGATTTAATCTTAATAATGGTTTAAAAAAGGCATTTGGAATAATAGAATCATCGGGAAAGAAGGATTTGTCAATTAATTTCATATCTTTAAATGTATAATTATTATTTATATATTTCAAATGAAGATCTGATGTTGTATGTGATGATTTACCTCTGCTGTATTCAAAATAATTGACAGCCATTTTTCCGTTTTTTGTTGTAGTTATTCCGCATGAAATTGTTAATAATATTATTCCAATTAAAAGATAATTTTTCAATTTAGTTCTCCATTCAATCAATATTTAAAATATATTTCAATAAAATATTGTCTGGCATCTGATTTTTGATTTGATTTTTGATTTGATTCTTAAATTTTACTGATTTTTTATTATAATTAATTTTGTCTTTAAAAAAAAAGAGTTTACTTGATAGTTTTAAAACGGCATAATCTTTCCATTCGAGGTTTTTCTTTTTTAATGTTGCTTTTGATATTTTTAAAATTATGTTCCAAAACCTATATGACATATTTCCTGATAGTTTGTTATTCTTATAGTTATCATACAGCCTGTATAGAATTATTGTAAAAATTTCAAAATCATCAAATGCTATTTCTTCTTTCATTTTACTATAATTATCAAAATTTACTTTATCAGCTATTTTATTGAAAGTCTCAATATTTTGAGTATAATCATCTTCAAACTCAGCAAAACAATCAATAAAGAATTGCGTTTTTGTTAATATTCTACTTAAGTTAATATAAGCTGAGAAATAATTTTTATATTTTACTGAAAAAGAAATTGCTTTCAATTGGGGAAGTCCGAGGATTATTTGTTTAAAAAACAAGGAAGACTGTCTATTTATTTTTTCTCGTTTCGGGAAAAGTATAAGAGTATCAGGCTTGGAACAATAAAAAAGCGAAATCATATTTGTAATAAGTAAAAGAATAAAAAGTTTTCTCATAGCGATTTATACAATATTAAGTAGAAGAAATCAACTTCTTGACGTTTTTCTGGAATTTCAATCAAAAGCCTACTGCAATGTACAATAACCCTATTATAATTGTGCTAAGCTCAAATAAACAACACTGCAAAGTTTAATTTGTATCAATCTCTTAACTCCTTATAATAGTCATCTTGGTATTTTGATGGAAATTTCAGGAGTTTTTATCAAAATTTTAGGAGCTTGAATTTTTTTTTAATTTATTGTATGATACTGAATTATTGTGAATGATGTGGATAGAAAAACTAAAAATTTGATTATTACTCATAAGGGTATGGAAATTGCCCTGCATGATTATAGAAACATTGATGAGGATGATTTTGTCCCGGCAATTGAGGCGAATGTACAGAACTCGATAAAAATGGGGAATCCCAATCAACTCTTACTATTAGATATAACAAATGTATATATTAGTACGGCTGTTCTTGATACATTTAAGAAGGCATCGGTTGATATCAAGCCGTATATGCGTAAACTTGCAGTTATTGGAGTTAAAGGGATTCAAAAAGTTTTTCTAAAATTCATATTAACATTTTCAAAGTCTAATAATATAAAGTCTTTTAACACGAAAGAAGATGCCTTGGATTGGCTTATTTTGCCTTAGATAAATCTATTATACTATTGTTTCGCTCTCTTTTAAATAATATTCTTTCTACCTTTGAGTAGGTGCAACCGCAGTAGTCTTGAGCCTTAACACCAATCTCTTTGCCCATTTTCCTTCCTATATGATATCCGTTCTTTTTCTTAAAACTTTCATCAAGAAAATTAACATTGTAGTCTTTGCTCAATTTATAGCCTTCTATATTAATTTGTTCGGTATTTTTATGAGGGCTTATTGAGAGAGTTGATGTAACAATGTCAAAATTCTCTTCTTTTGCATATTCGAATGTTTTTTTAAGACGGATATTAAAACATATGGAACATCTCTTGCCCTTTTCAGGCTCTTTCTCATATCCTTTGATTTCTTTAAACCAATTTCCCATGTCATATTCCGCATAAACTATGTCCCAATTATATATCTTCGCAACCTTGATTAATTCGTCTTTTCTGAAATCATACTCTTTTTTCGGGTGAATATTCGGATTATAAAAAAAGCCTGTAACTTCATACTCTTTTCTTAACTTTTCATATACATAAAGGGCACATGGTGCACAACAAATATGGAGAAGTATTTTTTTCATTATAATATAAGTTATATAAGCTTACTTATTTCGTACATGATTATACAGGCACTTACACCGGCATTCAGAGACTCTATAGTTGGCTTTTGTGGTATTTTTAGAGATGGATACTTAAGAAATAAATCTTCCGACAAGCCTGACCCTTCATTTCCTATAATAATCAAGCTTGGAAAATTTATCTGTTCAACATCGAGTGTTCTATGTGATTTTTTTGAAGAGGTTAAATAAATATTATAATTTCTTATCTCTGATTTTTTGAGCAAGTCATTTAAACTGGGAAAAGACTGATGATTTATATCAAGAATACTGCCCTGACAGCCTCTTAAAAACTTTCTATTATTCGGTTTTACACAATTCCCCGTAAAGGCAATATTCGATATCCCGAAGGCGGAGGCACAGCGAAAAATAGTACCTGTATTTGCCGGATCTTGAATATTGTCTAATATAAGAATTGTTTGTGCCAATGAAAAATTTATCTTGCTCTTTTTTATCTTAATATATACTATAAAATCAGAATTATCTTTAAGCTTTGAAAGTTTTTTCATGACAGGCTCTGAAACAATCCATATTTCGTTTACTTTGTCACCAAACTCACCTGCAAAGCCTTCGTTTTCTTTTATTGTAATTAACTTTGAAATACCGGTAGATTTTTTTAGTATATCTTTTACAAGCTTCTCGCCCTCAAAAATATAATAATCATCCTCGCTTTTTAATAAAGTTTTTAACTTTTCGTTTGCTCTTGAATCTATTCTTATTTTCATATCTTATTTTTTAAAGTTTTTTCCCATTCCCATGCCGATTTAAGTATATAATCAATATTATCGTATTTGGGCACCCATCCGAGAAGCTTTCTTATCTTTGATGAATCGGCAACTAAATTAGCTGGATCGCCATCTCTTCTTTCGCTGTTTATTACTTTAAAATTAACTCCTGTTATTTTTTTTGCACTGTTTACAACTTCCAAAACAGATTTACCCTGTCCGTAACCACAGTTAAAAACATTACTCTGTCTTTCTTCTTTTAAATATTTTAATGCCAATATATGGGCATTTGCAAGGTCATCAATATGTATATAATCTCTAATTGCCGTCCCGTCAGGTGTATCGTAATCGGTACCAAACATCTTTAAATCCTTATAATCACCAAGTGCAGCCCGTAGAGCAAGGGTAATTAAATGCGTAGGCTTTTCATAATTTTGCCCGAGTTGTCCTCCACTGTCGGCACCGGCGACATTGAAATATCTAAGAGCAATATAGTTAAAATGATTGGTAACATTGGAAATATCCTTTAAAATCATTTCAGTAACAAGTTTTGACTTTCCGTATGGATTAATAGGAGCAAGTACATCGTTTTCAGTAATCGGAAGTTTTTTTGGCATACCGTATATTGCGGCTGTTGAAGAAAATACAAAATTTTCTATTTCGCTATCAATGCAAGTTTCTATAAGTTTTAGAGAATTGACGGAGTTATTATTATAGTATTTAAAAGGGTCTCTTACTGACTCTTCCACTACAATTGAGGCAGCAAAATGAACTACACTCTTAATATTATATTTTTTAATAATTGAACTAACAAGTTTTTTATCATTAATATTTCCCTCAATAAATTCTCCGTATAGTACCGATTCTCTATTCCCCGTTGAAAGATTGTCATAAACAATGGGAAAGAAGCCTGCATTATACAAATCTCTAACAACATGGCTACCAATATAACCTGCACCACCGGTAACTAATATATTCTCCCTATCAATAATTTTGTTCATATAAATCCTCGTTAATCATATCAATCTATTCTTCCAAGGCATAATCTTGACCGCATTTTACAATTTCAACGCCTTGAATTCCTATGGACAGAAGTTCTTTCTTTAAGTGTGTAAGTGCGTCATCTTCTCCGTGAACAAGAAAAACCTTTTTTAATTTATTAAGGTCATAATTTTTAATCCATTTTTTTATTTCGTTATAATCTGCATGAGCTGAAAATGCGTTAAGTGTCACAACATTTGCCTTCAATTTATACATTTTACCGAATATTTTAACCTCATCTCTTTTTTCAACTATCCTTCTTCCAAGTGTATGCTCAGCCATATATCCTACTATTGCAATTGTGTTCTTAGGGTCTTCAATATTATTTTTAAGATGATGCAGTATTCTTCCGTTTTCTGCCATTCCGCTTGCCGATAAAATTATAGCAGGTTTTTTATAGTCATTTATATCAATAGACTCTTTAACCGATGAGGTGTATTTAATATTGTCAAAGCCAAAGGGATTGACGTTTTTTGAAATAAAGTCATCATATGTCTCTTTATCAAAACACTCGGGGTGGAGTTTAAATACAGATGTTGCATTAACTGCCATGGGTGAGTCAACAAAAATTTGGATATCCGGTATTTTTTTATCCATCATCAATGAATGGATAATATATATAATTTCTTGTGTTCGTTCAATTGTAAAGGCCGGAATAATCATCTTGCCGTTACGTTTATATGTTTTGTTAATTATATCGGCTAATTCTTCTTTTGCCATTCCTATATTTTTATGTAATCTATTTCCGTAAGTGCTTTCCAATACAAGATAATCAAGGTCCGGCAAAACTTCCGGGTCTTTTAATATGGGTAGATTTCTTCGTCCGAGATCTCCTGTAAATCCAATCTTAACCTTTTTATTTATATCAAATAGTATCATTGCAGAGCCGAGTATATGTCCTGCATCGTAAAATTCAGCTGTAACTTCCGATATTGGCATAAAGGGTCTGTGATAGTTTATTGTAACAAAGTCTGCAATAGTATTTATTACATCGCTTGAGTCATAAAGAGGCTCTCTTATTTTAAGATGTCGTTCAGGATGCTTTATTGCTTTTTCTCTTATATACTCTGCATCTTTTTGTTGAATAAAGGCACTGTCAAACAAAATTATATTAGCAATATCACGAGTTGCCGAAGTTGAATAGATATTGCCTTTAAATCCGTTCATTTTTAAAACGGGAAGAGCACCCGAATGGTCGAAATGTGCATGAGTTAAAAGTACGGCATCAATTTTAGCCGGGTCAAAGAGTAATTTATGGTTTTTATCGTATGATTCGTCTCTCTTTCCCTGGAACATACCGCAATCTATCATCAATGTTTTATCATCCACCTTCAAAAAATGTTTAGAACCCGTTACCTCTCCACAAGCTCCGTAAGATTTAAAATTTATTTTCATTTGACTTTCCTCCGTTAATATATAATTTACACTATTTTGCTTTTTTTTTCAATGTATTCAAAGTTATTACCACATTTTATACATATAAAATTTTTATTATTATAGATTATTATTTTTTTCTTTTCTCTATCATTTACAATTTTTGTAAAAAAAAAGATTGATAGTATAACAACACCGGGAAAAAACAGGTATGCAGATAATAAAAAAAGAATATATACACCAAAGAGTGAGAATGCAGATAATAGTATCAATGTAAATGTTTGTCGTCTATTAGAATAGTCCCTATCGTCTTCAAACGGCAATACCTCAAGTGAACCGCAGAAAGGACATTTAGGGAGCGGAATTACTTCGGTATTATTAGGATTTGTCATCAATAAGAATTCTTCTTCCCAGCACATGTGCATATTCTGAGAATAATTCTTTTTTATCACTTTTTTCTTGTAATTCACCAAAAATTGCCATTTTGGAATCAAGCAAATCTATTATATGCAGTGCAAATGCCTCTTTTGTTTTAGGCACTTCGGGTGAGCCGTACTCTTTTTCTCCGTGATGAGATAGGATGAGATGTTGAATTTGCAATAAGGTGCTCTTAGGGAAATCTTTAATTTTAGAGGCTAATTCCAAAAGAATATTATTACCAAGTACAATATGACCGACAAGACCGCCTTCTATCGTGATGTTTAATGAAGGTACAACGGAAAATTCAAATAATTTACCTATATCATGAAAGAGAGCACCCGTTACAAGCAACTCTTTGTTTAAATTATACTGATCAGCTATGAAGACAGCTAATTTTATTAAGGCTGCGGTATGCTTTAATAAACCACCGGGATAGGCATGATGTATATTCATTGCACCGTAATGAAATTTAAAGTCCTTCTCGTATGTTTTAAATAGTAAGTTTATAAGTTCTCCGACCTTATTGTTATTAATAGAATTGTTAACAATTTCCTTTATTTCCAAGGTTAAGGCTTCGATATCAAATGATGCTTTTTCAAAAAAATCGCCGGCATCATAATCTTTGGAGGTAGCTTTTTCCACACCTGAAATTCTAACGTCAAGTTCGCCCTTATACTCTGTTACTGTTCCTGTAAATTTAAAAATTTCTCCGGCTTTTAATAGTGAGTAATATTTTTTTACATTACTCCATATTTTAGCTTTAATTTTCCCACTGCTATCTAATAATACCAACATTAAAAAAGGATCTCCGTCTTTCTTGTTTTTTTTATCCAAGCTTAAAACCTTGCAATAATTATCCATTTTATCACCGGTCTTTAAATCAACAATTAATTTTTTTTCATTCTCAAATAAATTCATTTTCCACCTTCCTTTATTTCCATATTATTCTCTATATTATATTTTAGATAATATTCTTATCTTGTACTTATCTCTTATATCCTTAATCCAACTTTTAATTTTTTTCCCCGTTTCTATTTGTCTTAAATGATTTTCTATTTTCGGAGTCATTTCTATCAAGGATTTTGGGATAAGGTTCATTTTTTTTTGATTAGGTACATATTCTTTTTTATAAAATTGTTTAACATCATTAAAAGAAATACTTATCTTAAATTGAAATTTTTCTTTTATTGTCTTTTCAAAAAAAACTCTTTCTTTTATAAATACTCGAAAATTTTCCCACGTCATATCAAATGCGTTAAGAATTGTATTTAATTTTTGAAACGAGCCTGATTTTTCAATAATTTCCAACTCTATTTTTTCGAAATCGTTCTCATTTAAAATTATTCCGTTGCCGTATTCAAGATAAATAATTCTATAATCAATTAATTCGTTCAGGATTTGTTTATAAAACTCTATTTCAGATTCGTTGCTATTTCTCAAAATAGGGTATAATAACACAGCCTTTTCAATATCCGAAAATGAAATTACAGTATCCCCAACGACAGCTACTATTTTATCTACAAGTATCTCATTACTTATTGCAGATAAATTAAAGCTAATAGTAAATAATAATAAAAACAATAAAATTAACAAAATATAAAAAGAAAAAAGCTTTTTTTTAAAATACATTTCCTATCCCTATGCTGAAATTAAAAAATTTATCTGCATTTTCCCCCCTGAGATTCCATGCAAATTCAATTTTTAAAGGTCCCATTGGAGTTCTATATTTTAAACCGAACCCAATCGCCTTTTCAACCTTTTGCATATCAAAATCTTTTGTTTCCCAATATATATTACCTACGTCCAAGAAAAAAGAATAATATAAATTATCAACAGGGAATATATTTAAAGGAAATGTTGCCTCTATATTAAAAAGAATCATTGCGTTACCACCTCTTGGCTGATTATAGTCAGTATTAATCGGTCCTAATCGATCGTTGGGAGTTCCTCTAAAGGTGTGAGAGCCTCCTGCAAAGAACCTTTCTGAGATATGTACATCTCCCGATGCAAAACCATTTCTTATAGAAAGGGCAAATGTACCTGTTTTTAAAAATCTCCAGTTTTTTTGATAATTCCAGAAAAATTTATAAGAAGCGGTGTTACTGAATAAAGGTAATGCAAGTTTTAAGTTTGATGAAAAGAATGAGCCTTTTGTTGGGTTAAACGGATTATCTCGTTTTTCAATTATGTAAAGAAACGATAAAGCACTTGTACTAAAATTTTCTATCAAGTCCGGATTACCGAATTTCTCCGTTATATTGGTTTTGTATAACATATATGCTGCGGATATGTATGAGGTATTATTTATTTTTTTAATAATTGATTCACTAATGCCATATCTCGTGGATTTATAGCTTGGAAAAATCTCATCCTCCATCCATAGTCTTGTTGAAGAATTAATTTCGGTATTGAACAGATACGGAGTGTCATAATTAATTGCCCCTCTAATTTCTTTAAGTCCGAGTTGAAGTGTTGTAGAAAAATTTGAATAAGAATTAAAAATGTTTTGAACCTGATATTCGATAGTACCTCTTATACTCCTCCTATCTTCCCAACCTAATCCAAAACCATAATATTTAGATTTTTCGGGGATTACCTTAATAATTATATCTAAAGAATTGGCATTTCTTTTAATATTCGATATATCAAAGGAACTGAATATTCCGCTATTGTCCATCTCAGATTTGAACTTTTGTATTTCTATCGAATTGTAAATATCTCCGACTTTAATAGGGAACCGATTCTTAAGTAGATTATATTGTGTTTTAGATGCTCCGATTATTATAAGTTTTGACACAAAATAAAAGTATCCCTCATCAATTGAAATAAGAATGGATTTAGCAGAACCATTTGACACTTCGTAATTAACTACAATATCCTTGTATCCTTTGTTAAGATATAATTTTTTTATTGCTTCAATATCTCTTTTAAAAAGACTTTTTATAAAAGGTCCGTTTGGTTTGGCATTGAAATTCTTAGATAAATATTCTGATGAGAAGGCTTTGTTACCTGTAAATATAATTGAATCTATGATGTTTTTCTTACCTTCGTTAATTGCCAATTTAATATCTACCTTATTGCCTTTAAAATATTTTTTAACATTAATTTTAACAAATTTATATCCTTCATTTAGATATAATAATTTTAATACTTGTATGTCAACAAGCAAAGACTCTGTATTGAAACCAAAAAGTTTATTGTATAAAAGTTTATCAGCATTTATAACCTGCCTTATTCTTTGATTTGAAATAGCTGTATTTCCGGTAATATATAATTTATTAAGATAGTATTTTTTACCTCTATTTACATTAAAAATAATAGTCTTAATTTTATTTTTAAATTTAATTATTTTAGACTGAATTTTTGCTTGAAGATAACCTTTTGTGTAAAGATAATTTAAAAGTCTTGTTACACTTTCGCTTTCCGACCATTTTTCAAAGACTTTTTTCTTCCATGCGATGGAAATTAATGATATTTTAGGCTTCATCCCTATAAATTTGAAAAGATATTTATAGCCGGGGTTTATAGTAATTGTAATATTTATTATACTGTGCTTTGAGTCAATAAATGTTTCTCTTTTTTCAATATCAGGGAAAAAGTATTTTTCTGAGACTAAAAATTTTTTAATTTTATTTATTGACATTTGAAATGTTTTAGGAATATAATTGGTGAAATTAAAAAAAGTCAATATTTTTTTTCTTAATTTTGGATTTTGAATTTTTATATTTATTCTGTTTATTTTGGTTGTTGGACCCTTGTTTATGTAAAACAGGATATCAATAGTGCCTTTGCTTGTGTTTTTAACCATTTTATATGTTATTTTTGGCTGTCCGTAACCGTTGTATTTTAAAATGTTTTTAATCTCAATTATTGCTTTCGGCAGTTTATCTTTGTAAAAGAAAGTGTTTGCTCTCAATGAAAAAACTGACTTAATAATGCTAACTTTATGCATTTTATCTTTTTGAACTATTTTTATTGTTCTAATTTTAAATTTGAAGTAGAGCTTATATATTAATTTTAACTTATTGTTCTTGAGGTTAATCATTTTAATCTCAATGTTTTGAAATTGACCGGTTTTGTTTAGATTTGTAAGCGATTCCCTTATCTTGTTCAGATTAAAATAATCTCCTTTTTTTATATTTAAAATTTCTCTATAGTTATTATTGTCGTTGTTTGTATTATTAATAAATTTTAAATTTATTCTTTCAATTTTATATTTTGCAAAAACACTTGGATAAATGTTAAGTGAGAAAACAATTATACTAAAAAGTATGTTTAAAAATATTAATTTAGAATATTTGCTTTTCATTTTCTAATCCTTTTTCCTAAATCGTATATCAACGCTGAATCGTCCGGCTTCATTTCTCATTCCTATAAGTGAAATTGCCGGAGATAATTGATATTGGAAATATATAACTTCTCTACGTAATCCTGCAATATTTGTTGAGTAAACAATTAAGACATTTTTTAATACAGTTGTCCCTACGGTGAGCCTTGGCGAATTGTCAGTAGTAAATTCAGATAATCTTGTATCTATTCTAAGTAAATCAATACCAAATTTTTTTGCTCTTTTTTGGATTTTATCCATAAGGGCATTACTTAGTAAATAGGTTGAACCGATTTGTGAGCTAAATTCTATAGATCTTTGTTTTTCAAATAATTCTCCGAGTGAAATTAGTGCAAATATTTCCTGAGTAGGAAGTGATGGCGAAGACTTAAACTCAAGAATAGGACTTTCCGAAGTTCCGTTTACGTTAAATTTGATTCGATAATTTTTAATAAATGCTTCGGATTTTATTATTATTTCAGGATTATTTTCCAACTTATTATTAAAAAGAATCTTTGCCTTAAGTAATTTGAATTTACTATTTGAAAAATATATTTCACCGGTCCTACCTTCTATCGTACCTAAAATGACAGGCGAATCCGGTGTGCCTTTTATATTCAAATCAAAACCTCCGGTTACACTTCCAAAGGAATTATTCATCTGGATGTTTTTTTTACCCGTAATCTTTAAGTTTAATTCCATATTCTTTATTATATCAGCCTTTTCAGGCGAAAAGTTTGAACTTGTATAAAACGATATACCCTCGGTAGTTTCTCTTTCCCATATGCCGGAAAAAATATTCATATTTCCATTCAAATATAATTTTTTATTATTATATTTTAACGATATATCAGCGTCCATATCGAACTGCGTTCTATTCATAGGGAATATTAACATTCTACTTCCTGTGAGATTTAATTGAGCATCTTGAATCTTATTATTATTCACACGTACATTCCCGTTTAATTCAACACCTCCACCTCCTATAGTCCCTTTAAGTGATTCAAGAATAAAATTGTTATTATCAAATGTTATAAAACCAGAGTACTTTTCAATAGCATGGGAAAAAGATGGCAATACGAGTGTCGTTCCACTAAAATCGGCAATACCTGTATTAATAATTTTGTTCTTTTCATTTGAATTAAAATAACCGTTTATGGCAATTTTCCCAACATTATTTTCCCATGGCATTAATAGGTCAATATCGGAGAGATTAAAGTTATAATTACCGCTATACTGTTCTTGATGCTTTTTTAATTCAAATAAAAAGTTTGATTTATAATTTTTATTATAAATATTACCACTTGTCTTAAGAGAAAAATCTTCAAAATTTGTAAAAACCTTGGCGTCACCTTCAAACGAAAAAAACCTATTATGATAAAAGCTGGTATTAGGGAACTTGTACTTCACTATTATAGGATTTATAAGAAATTTCCCTTTACCATCAAAGGATATTCTTCCTTTTCCCGTTATTTCATTAGAAATTTTATTTAAATTAACGCTCGATGCTTTGCCGTGTATCTCATACTCTGATTTTAAGAAATCAAAAAATATATTTGCTTTTCCTTTGCCATCTTTAAAAACAAAATCAATGTTATTAAGCTTTAAACTATTAACATCAGATTCGAAATCGCAAGAGACATCATTGAATTGAAACGCTGATAAGTAAAGGCTTTTTGAGTTAAGATGTCCCTTAATAAAAGGTTGTTTACCTCCATTTAATTGAGAATATGTACAAGTTCCGTAAACTTCACCTACTGTTGGCGACGGAATACTTAATATTTTAAATATTTTCTCAGACTTTCCTTTAACATTTAAAAATTTAATATTTGTTTTGATTTTATCAATGACTATGTTGGCTTTTGTTTTTAATTTACTGTCTTTTATAAGTATAGTTCCTGTGATAGGTCCGTTTTTTTTACTAATATTAAGGGATAGAGAATCTATTGTTGTGCCATTTGTAAAGAAATCTTTTCCTAAAAATTGAGAATCAAATATTATTTTACTTTTGTTTTTTTCTAAGTTTAATGAAAAATAACCTGTCCCCTGTTTTAAATGCCATCTACTCAAGTTTAAATCTATAAAAAAAACAGAGTATTTATTTATTGCCGACATATTTGAAATTTTTGCATTTGCTTTAATGTCCATACTTTTTTTTACAGAATTATATATTCCATTAATTACTAATTCCCCAAATTCCGTTTTCAATCTCTGTGATGAGAATTTAGTAATTTTAGTGTTTTTAGTATAATTAAAATCAATTAAACCATCTGTATTGAATTCTTTCTCATTTATATAATTTTTTTTTTTGTACTTTTTTATTAACACTTCTCCAGATACATTTTTTTTATTTATTTCAATCGAGCCGGTATCAATTATCCCGTTTAACGGAACCGTATCGTGTATAGCGATTAGTTTACAAGCTTTTTTGACAGAAAAGTTATTTCCTTTGATAATAATTTTTCCGTATTCTGTATTTACAGCAAGGAAAGATCTTAGCTTTGAGGAACGTAAATAAGCTTTAAGGCTTATTCTTTTATCTTTGTTATTCCATTTACCTTGTCCTTTTAACTCTGTAAAATCTTCTTTTCCAATATTAAAGTATTTGCTTTTAAATATTGCTTTAATACTTAATTCTTTCTTATAGTGTTTTATAATGCTAATTCTACTACTTAAAAACCCTGATATATTAAAATCTTTTAGTAAAGGGTAAAGTATTTCTTCAGGATTACCTGAAAAAATTGTAGTTAAGGCAATATCTTTTTTATTTGACATATTTCCCGATAATTTTATATTGAAATTATCAGTTTTCCAATATGCAGAAGAGATTTCAAGAGACTGGTTTTGTTGAAAGAGTTTTCCCGATAACCGTCCGTGAAAATTTACATATTCTTTCTCAATTGGCATGGTTATCTCAAGAAAGGGAGCCTTTAAATAATAAATTATTTTATCTTTATTTCTTACAGAGCGTAAATTCAGATTATTAATTCTGAAAGATATATCATTCGTGGTAAAAAATAATTTACCGTTCTTAATTTTTATCTGTTCTATGTTAAATTGAGTTTGTTTTTTGCTCTCGTTTTTTGTAAATAAATTTTCATTTAAGCGCATTTCTGGGCTTTCAATGACTAAATTAATTTTTTTTTGGGGGGAGAAAATTGAAAGAAATTTTAAATGAACAATGACTTTTTTAAAAGATACGATGTTTTTACTTTTGAGATCGAAATCTTTAATATTTTCAATCTCAATCCGTAAGGGCAATAGCGAAATACCAACATCGGAATAGTGAATTTTTCTTATTAAATTCTCATTCACACTCCTGTATATATAAAATTTTAAACCGAGAAAACTTACAAGGATAAATAAAAATGAAAAAAAAAAAAAAAAAAAAGTTTTTTTTTTTTTTTGTTTTTTTTCTTTAAAATTATTAATTATTTTTTATTTTTTTATTTTACAATCTTAACTTGTTCGGTTATTTTGTCAGTTATATCCACAATTGTTTTATTTTTTTACCTTACTCCAATCATTTAAAAATTTTTCCATACCTATATCGGTTAAAGGATGTTTTAATAGTTTTTCCAAGGTAGAAAACGGGATTGTTGCAATATCAGCACCCAATAGCATAGATTGGACAAAATGTAGAGGATGACGAACAGATGCGACAATAATTTCCGTGTCAATTGCATAATTTTCAAATATCCTCTTTATGTCATCAACAAGTTCCATCCCATCGCCTGAAATATCATCGACTCTACCAACAAAAGGTGAGACAAAAGAGGCACCGGCCTTAGCGGCAAGAACAGCCTGTGATGCAGAAAAAATAAGTGTGACATTTGTTTTGATGTTTTTTTCGGATAAGGTTTTTACAACTCTTAATCCTTCGAGATTAATTGGAACTTTTATTACGACATTTTCAGCTATCTTTGCATATTGCTCTGCTTCGGCTATCATATCATCAAAGTTCGTAGCCGTCACTTCAACTGAAACCGGCCCGGGAACAATAGAAAGAATTTCCTTAACAAGAGGTATAAACGCCTTGTCTTCACGAGCAATTAATGACGGGTTTGTTGTAATTCCGTCAATAACACCGTATTTCATAGCATTCTTTATCTCATCAACATTAGCAGTATCTAAAAAAATTTTCACTATCATCCTCCGTAAATAAATTTATAACAAAAAAAATTATAACAAAATATGTAAAAAATGTAAATGTTGGAATTTTTTATTTTTCTACTTGGGGGGGAGCTAAAATTATTCCTAAAATTTTAATCAACTCTGATTGCATTGGTTTTTTTTCTTGTGGTGGGGGGGGAAGCCCTCTGCAATCTCTTATTATATCCTATATTACTGCCTTTTTAAAGACTTTTTGCAACTCTGATGAAAAATCAAGGAGAATGGGCTTATTGGACATTGCAGTAGATTTTTATTAAAATTTCAGGTTTAATTGAAACTGAAAAATAGATCAGCTAATAAAAAAGATGTGATTTTTTTATAATGAATAAGGCAACCTTTACCCAAAAAATATATTTCATCCTGTAAAAAAATATTTTCATGTTTAAAATTGATATCCAATCATAAATACTATTAAGATTGTTTTTAACAAATGATTCAATATTGTCTGGTTTTGACATATTGAATTCTCCTGAACTGAAACGAATATCAAATAAGAAATCCTTATAATTAAGATACGTACCTAATATATATCCGTAATTAATTTTTTTGATTTGGCTTGCAATATTTAAATCAGAAATTGAGAAGAATAAATTACTTGAATTATTTGAAACAAATGCTGAAAAATGTAAGGTATCTATTATTACATATTGCCTAATGAACAATCATTATCATCTTTATAATCCAAGAATACAAAAATGACGACTCCGTCCCGATTGTCCGTGTGAGAAAAAATAAGCAAATACCCCGTTCTTAATACTAAGAATAAAAAAAATTAGTCTTATAAGTAGTATTATGATTAATATCTCTTTCAGTGATCCCTTTTGCTCATTGCGACCTTGTTCACGTTTTTCTGTGAACAGGTTCACTTTAATTCTGCTATGGCTTTAAATATACTAAATTAAATTATTTTATAAACACGGGTATAACATTGCTTAAAGGTATAATGTTTCTAAAAACAATCATTATATTTCTTATTGGCAGAATTATTGCCCGATAATTCTGTAAATGCTTAAAAGGAGGCAAAGAAAAATGAAAAAAATTATTTTAACAACTATCGTAGCGTTAGCAATACTTGTAAGTATGGTGCATGCAAAAGAAGAAAAACATGGGTTTTTTTCCACAAAAAATCTATATTTTTTTTTAGAAGCCGGTTCTATTGGAATTAATCCTCAAAACCCCTATGACTATGATTTGGCAGAAAGGGCATTCTCACCAATATATGGTGTAGGTTTTACCCTTTTAAACTTAAGCGATGTAGGTCGGGTAAACTTTGAATTTGATTTTGCAAACCCCAAGTATTCGCCTGAGGATTATATCGAATCGTATGAACAAAAAATAAATTTCTACACCTATAAACTGAATATTGAATATGTCTTTAAAAAAAGTTTTTCTTTCTTTTGTTCTATAGGACTTACGAACATCCATTACTGTGAAAACGCTTATTTCCGCAGTAATTCACTCCCTACAATGCTTGTAGATGTCGGCGGAAAAATAGGCATTACGAAAAACATATTTATTAGAGGGGAAATCAGGGTACTTTTAGAACCGGACAAAAATAATAATTACTATAATTCTTACTATACGGATCAATCACGTTCGATAGGCAATATATTTGCAATGGGTTTGGAATTCAAGCTTTAATCCTGATGGGAAATTTCAAATTATAAACCAATTTATGCTATACAATGTTTGATTCTTCACCGAGCGATGTATGAATAAGCTAAAAAATTCTGTAAAAGCGTCAATATTACCTGAAATTTTCATCAAAATTGTAGCGAAATACCCAAGAAGTCTATTATAACAAGTTAAACGATTGAGCTAAATGAAGAATAGTCTAACTATTTTGTAATGCAGTGATTGAGTTTAACGCAGTCAGAATGGGCTTATTGGGTATTGCAGTAGATTTTGATTAAAATTTTAGGTATTATGCTTTCATATTCTTTGATGAAGAACCTAATTGTTTTGATACTATATAAAGAATCATACTTCTATTTTTGAGTAGGATGTTTCAAGATTTTTAAATAGATAAAAATTAATTAATACCGATGTTAAAATTAATACGAAGGTAAGAATATAGTATAATGAATTCAAATTTACATAATTATTTTTAATAAGTTTATAGATAAAAAACCCACTAATAGCGACAAACCCTGACATAAAGAGCACTGATGTCACAACGTTCGGATTCTGTTTCATTGCCTTTCTATGATTTTCCCAATCTAAGATTGGTTTTCTCAAATCCAAAAGTAACGAAAAAGCAATGCCTATGGTAATTAAAGCGAATTCCGGTATTGTTCCCTTAATAATTAAAAGCAAATTAATCTTTAAAATAAAAAATAAAATTATAAAACCTCCAATATAACCAACAGCAGAAATAGCGAGAGCATGTAAATACTTACCTGCTATTTGTTCCTTATAAGATATGGGAAGTGTTTTTGAATACCAGAAATTTTTACCCTCTCTTGATATAGAAGAGGCAGCTGTACCGTTTATACCTCCGCTAAAATACAGTACTATAATCACAATAAAAACTAAAATATCCGAGTTATTCTTAGTAAATAAGTTAAACAGTCCTTGAAATCGTTCTCCGCCCCTATTTATACTTATCCACAAAAGCATTAACCCCGGCATAAAAAGCGAAGTAACAACACCGTTTATAAAAAACATGGGTGTTCTATTCATCTCTTTTAATTCTCTTTTAAAAATTGCAATAATATGTGAGGGCTTGTCTGAAAATTTTATTTTAGAAAAATCTATTTTCTTCTTATTTTCCGTTGGTGTTTCCTGTATTCCTATCAAACTCTTATAAAAAATCAATTTACCTATATATAGCAAAAACAGAAAAAAAAGGATTGATACTCCCGCATATGTTACAAATCCAGTTACACCCTCTTTAGTCATTCTCCTTGTTAATCCCTTAGTTGCCCATAAAACAGGAGGAAATTTATTGCCAATCATTTGAACAAGCCCGTCTGACGATGTCAAAAACTTCACAATAACCTCTTTTTTAATATCGCTATCATTTTTTTTTGCATTATTACCAAGAAACTGAGGTAATGCAGTAAGACACATAAGAAAAATAGCACCTATAATAATTAATTTATCCTTATTCTTACCAAAGTTCACTACTCTCATCAAAAACATCACAAGAATTATAACTATAGCAAGAGGAATAACAGGTAATAGTATATATATTACAGGCAGTTTTAGCCAATATCCTATAGAGGCTTTTTTGAGTATCCCCAAGTATATAAAAGCCGATAGAACTAATGGCAACATTACCATATATTGGTTTATTAAAATAGATATAAATCTTGCAAAAATAACTTCAACAGGTCTTATGGGTAAAGGAATTAATCTCTCCGTATCATTGGATAAATAAAAAACGGAAATAACACCTATTGCACCGAATATAATAATTAAGGCATTAGCAATAATCATTATTAATGCAATTATTGCATCAGGTGATTGATTAAAATTTATCAATAAGCCATAGGTATATTTGATAATAAATAAATATCCAAAAATCAAAAAGCCTACTACAAGTATAAGAAGAAAAATAAATAAAAATGTTGTTACACGTTCCTTTTTTTTTAAGTCACCCCTTCTAAGCTTTGGAAAGAAAAAATTCACCTTTATAAAAATTTTGAGCAAAGACAGTATATTTTTCATTTTTCCGTTATTTCTAAAAATATATTTTCAAGAGAGCTTGAATCCTTAGCCTTATCTCTCAGCTCGGTCATTGTTCCGCACTCAACCAACTTTCCCTCATTAATAATTGCAATACGATCACATATTTTTTCAGCGACTTCCATTACGTGAGTGGAAAAAAACAAGGTTTTATTTTGCTCACAATATTCTTTCATAATTTCTTTTAAACTATGTGCTGATTTAGGATCCAACCCAATTAAAGGCTCATCAAGTATAAGAACCTGAGTGTCGGCAATTAAAGCACCCATTAGTATAATTTTTTGACGCATTCCGTGAGAGTAACTCTTAATGAAATTATTTAAAACACTTTCAAGACCAAAAATCTCTGCCCATTTTTGAGTTATTTCCTTTCTTTTTATCATCGGAGTATTATAAATATTTCCTATAAAATTAAGATATTCAATGCCTTTTAATCTTTCATAGGTTTCTGCATTTTCAGGTACGTATGCAATCTGTTGTTTACATTTAAGCGAATTTTTTTGATTATCAATACCATTAACCTTAACTATACCTTCGTCAGGATTTAATAGACCGACAATCATCTTTATCGTAGTACTTTTTCCGGCACCATTCGGACCGAGAAAACCAAATATTTCTCCATTATTTACAGTCAAATTCAAATTATCAACGGCTTTAATTTCACCTTTATTATAACTCTTAGATATATTAATCAGCTCAATCATATCAATACTCTTTTTATCTGCTTGGATTTTCTTTTTCTAACTGTGTTGTGGAGGATATCGGATTTAATACTCTTTTATTTATTGCCTTTTCTCCTCTTTCGTTAGCTTCAAACTCATTCTCGGCATCTTGAAGTGTTGCCTCCCATGCGGAATAGAATCCGGGATTAATCAGTTTTATTTTGCGTAAGGCTATATCATAAATATTAAGAAGCCTAAGCTCTGTTCTTCCCGGTTTTTGTTTATATGTACTTATTGTTTCAAGTAAATTTTCATTTTTTTTCTTTAATTTCACAAGTTCCTTTTCCAATCCCTTGCTACCCTCATCAATAATCTTTATCTGCCTGTTTAGATGACCGTTTAAGTCCTTGATTTCTTTTTTATATTTTCTTACTTTAAAAATTGATTGTATGTATCCCCACAACCATCCTGCGAGAACACCTGCTATAACAAAAACAATTATTTTATAATAATCCATTATTTTCTCCTTTAATCTATATTTATAATTTTTTATCGATTGCTTCGATTAAGTCTTGTGGAAATTTTATCTTTTTGCCCGTTGTTTTATCAATACTGACATGGACGGTCTCTCCCTCGCCAACGAGAATTTTAGAGTCTTTATATATTTGATGAGACAGGGTAATTGAGCTGTCTCCAATATCTTTTACATCAATATTAATTATAATAAGATTACCCACATACAGGGGAGCCTTATAGTCGGTTTTTGCCGATACCACAGGTAATAAAAAGCTCGACTCATTTATTATCTTCTGTACGGAAAAACCTATTTCATTAAGAAACGCCTCGTACGCATCATAAACAAGCCTGAATTGATTGGCAAAAAATAAGACTCCGGCTGCGTCCACATCGTAAATCTTTATCATAGTTTCATACTTAAACATCTCAGTCTCCTAAAACTTTTTTAATATCAATATCTATTGTCTTATGAAGTTTCAAATTTTCTTCTCTATTCGTCTTTACTTCAATTATCGCAGAATTTTTACTATTCAAAGCTTGTTTATATGTTTCTCTAAAAGCAGTATTTGTCGTTGGAGAGAAATAATCAAGATTAAACATCTTTGCAATACTGTCAAATGAAAATCCATGAGGTGTTCCAAAATATTTTTCAAATACTTCAGGATAATTATTGATAGGTAAAAAAGAAAATATTCCCCCTCCTCCGTTATTAATAATAATTATAATAAGCTTATTTTTTATTGTCCCGAGAAGAGATAAAGAATTCATATCGTGCAAAAAGGCAAGGTCTCCGATTATTGTCGTAACAGTATTATCAATCCCCTCGGAAAAGCCACAGGAAGATGCAATAATACCGTCGATACCGCTTGCTCCCCTATTACTGCCTATTATTGATTTACTGCCCTTGGCATCAGCATAAAAGTCCATATCTCTAATTGGCATACTATTTGACAAAAAGAGTCCGCCATTCTTGATATTATTAGACGATACAATTCTTGCTACCGATACTTCATTAATTTTATTTTCTTCTTGCAACCGCTTTGATAATAATATATCAATCTTATCCGAGGCGATTTTTAACATTTTCAGAAATTCATCCCTACCGGCTTGAATATTCGGTAATAATAAACTTATAAAATCAAATACATCCGATTTTATTCTATGACTTACACAGTGTAAGGGGTCGTTTCTAAGATAATGATTTAAAACTGTTATATAGTTTATGGGTTTTATACGTTTAATATACTCGTAGTAGTTTTTTGATGTCATTCTACCGCCAAGATGCAAAATAGTATCAATTTTAATATCGTCAAATTTACCGGAGCCTAATATTTTATCAAAATAATGAATTATGTTTTTACATTCAGCATCTCTTACTCCAATTCTCATACCGGATGTCAGGTCGGCAAAAATTGGCCATTGTAATTTTTCGGCAATTTGTTTTACACTTCTCCTTTGCTCGCCTGTATTTAATTTTCCTACAACTATAATACCACTCTTATTATTGAGCATATTCAATATATCATTCTTATTGCTCTCATTAAAATTCGAAATTGATTTTTCAGCATAGTATTTTGTATATGGCAAGTTCCCAACAGCCCAAATATTTAATGACTCAGTATAATGTTTATTGTCAAATGCTAATTTTTGCGGAGATAACGGCTCTCTAAATGCACAGTTGATATGTACAGGACCCGGCTCGGGATTTTTTGCCTTAAAAATTGCCTGATTAATTGTTGTCAATACCATTTCCGGTTTAATATCTATGTTGGGAGTAGGCATATCGAATTCCCATCTGACGTATTTCCCGAATATTCCTTTCTGAGCTATTGTTTGAGGTGCTCCCGTATTCAATAATTCCGGTGGTCTGTCAGCGGTAAGAATTATTAACGGGAGTTTTTTCTTAGACGTTTCAACGATTGCAGGTAAAAAATTTGCAACTGCCGTGCCTGATGTTGATATTAAAACTGCCGGTTTTTTTGACGCAGAAATCTTACCAAGGGCAAAATATCCCAAACCACGTTCATCAAAATGAATATAATTATTTGCTCTTTTATTCTGTGCCACAGCGATTGTAAGAGGTGCTGATCTTGAACCCGGAGCGATAAAAAAATCTCTTATATCATTTCTGATTAACTCCTCTATTATTAGAGATGCCCAAAGTATATTAAGATTCGGGATAGTTTCCATATCCATCTACAAATATTTCCTCATAATTTTTAACCTTCCAATTACCCTCGTCCCACTCTCTTTCAGGCTGCGAACCTTTAACAATACCAACTCCGGTATAAAGAGACAAGGTCTTATTATAAAGCAGTCCCGACCTTAAGGCAACAGAGAAATCAGCACTATCTTCTCCAATATACCCGACTATACCGGCATACCATCCTCTAAAGAATTGTTCATATTCATAGATTAAATTTGCAACTATACTCCATGGGGTTCCGCCGACAGCAGGAGTCGGATGTAAAGCCTTAATAATATCCCAATCTGTAATTGTCTCTTTAATCTCTCCGTAAAATTCGGATTTTATATGAAAACTCTCTCTTAGTGTTAATATTTCCCTGTTTGAAACTTGCAATTTGGAGCATAGCCTTGATAATTGATCATTTACAAAAATTTCAACAAACGCCTGTTCATCATTGTTCTTTGTAGAGTTTAAAAGTATATTCGACAATGCCGTATCAGAATTATTATTTTTGCCTCTTTCTATTGATCCTGCAACTGCCTCACTTTGTATATCTTTTGAAACTCTCCTATAAAGCCTTTCCATTGAAATCCCCAAAAAAGACTCTTTAATCTTAAATTGAAATAAAAAACAATATCGATTTGAAACATTTTTTTTTAATTCTTTTAATAATGCGATAGGATTAATATCGTCTTGGAATTCATATATTAATTTTCTTGCCATGACAATTTTATTATAATTTCCTGCATCAATGCCATTTGTTATCTCGTTTATGGTATTTTCCCACTTATTATAATCGGGATACATTGTTCTTTTTATGGGTTTTGAAATGTTTTTGCCCATAAATTTATCTTTTAAATTGAAGACTAATATATTTGCTTTTTTTATAAATTCCGATAATTTAAAACTATCGTCAACGCTGACATTACAGGCAAAATAGGTCTTATCCTTGCTCCTTATTATTTCAAACATAGGTAAAATAAATTTTAACTTACCGAATGATTTCCATTCAGCACCAATATTCTTTTCAGGAAAAGCAATCCCTCCATAGTACTTTAATTTTGAGTCAATGACCAACGACATTATTTTTTTTATTGAATTTTTATGTGTGTTTTGGTTATTATTTTCGATTAAATTTGTTATTCCGATAGCTGCAACGACAAAATCATCGTTATCTTTACCTGAAAAATATATTTTTGTCTTATCGGATTGATTATCAAGCCAAGCTAAGAGTTCTATTGAAGAAATTTCGAATTCTATTCTGAAAATCCTTTTAGATACTTGTGTGTTTTTTACCAAAGATGTGACTCCGTCTATTAACCTTGTTTTTATATCGCATATATTAACTATCTCTGTCAAAGCTTATCTCCCTGATAAATTGTCGCAATACCAAAGGTCAGGGGCTTAAATGTGATATTAGTAAAGCCTGCCTTCTCCATTATTTTACAGAAGGACTCTCCATATGGGAATGTCTCTATTGTTTCATTCAAATATCTATAGGCATACTTATCACCTGAAATAATTCGACCTATAAGCGGTACAATAGTTCTTAAATAGAATAGAAAAAAAAACTTAAAAAAACTGTTTTGCGGTAATGAAAACTCTAATATGAGAACTTTTCCTCCAGTTTTCAATACCCGTTTAATCTCCTTTAGAGCTATTTTGGGATTTGTAATATTTCTAATTCCAAACGCCATAGTTGCAAAATCAAAGGTTTCGTCTTCTATGGGAATTTTATTTGCATCACCTCTTAAAAATGAAGATTGACGTATTTGAGCTTTTTTTTTAGACTTATTCTTTGCCATTTTTAACATATTAATTGACTTATCAAGCCCTATCGCATAAGCCACATCTTCTCGCTTTTTTAAAAAGGCATATAGTATATCGCCCGTTCCCGTTGCAAGATCAAGAAATAGCTGTCCCTCTTGTTTTTTAGGGATTTTTACAAGTTTATTTCGCCATAAAATATCCTGTCCGAATGAGAGAATCTTGTTTAAAATATCATACTTTAAATAAATACTGTCAAAAATTTTATAAGACTTATCCTTGTTTAGAATATCTATTTTTTCTGTATCGATTATATTATTATTTTTGTTACTCATAAGTTAGGACAAGAAGACGGAATAATTTGCCTCCTTGCCGATAATTTTATAAAATATTATAAATCTAAACTGCCTATTTCCTTTTCTACATCTTCTAAAATTTCACAAGATCTAACAAGAGCTTTCATATTTGTATGATCAGGATAAAGAGGACGGTCAATTTCTAAAAATTCGACATGTCTTCTTACTACCTCTTTTGCCTTTGTAACACCCTTACCAAAACTATACTCTCTAAAATCAAGAGCCTGAGCTGCTGCCATTAATTCAATACCTAAAATCCCATAGGCATTATCAAGTATCTGAAAATTCTTTATGGCTGTATTCATACCCATAGAAACAAAATCTTCCTGATCGGCTGCCGCAGGTATTGACTGTACAGATGCCGGCATACAAAGAATTCTCTGTTCAACAATTTGCATATCTGCCGTATATTGACTGAGCATAAGTCCTGAAAACATACCTGCACCCTTTGTTAAAAATGCAGGAAGACCTACGTTTAATGCCGGATGATTAAGTCTGTTCATTCTTCGTTCAGACATTACGCATACCATTGTAATTGCAGCACCTGCCATATCCATTGGTAAAGAAACCGGAGTACCTTGAAAGTTTGCCCCTGAAATTTGAATCCCTTTATCAGGGAAAAATATTGGATTATCACCAACTCCGTTTAGCTCAATCTCGACCTGTGATCTTGCATACTCCAAAGCATCAATTGCAGCACCTATTACCTGCGGTGTTGACCGCATCGAATATGCGTCCTGAACCTTACATTTTATCTTACCGTCAACAAGATCTCCACCTTCAACAAGCTTTCCTATTGCCTTTGCGGAGCGAATGGCACCCTTAAATCCTCTAACCTCATGTAAGAGTGGTGTATATGGCTTCATATTAGCCTTTAATGCTTCAAGCGACATAGCCGCTGCAATTTCAGCCTGTTTTAAAAAGTTAAACGAATCATAAAGAAAAATAGCACTCATAGCCGTCAAGACATTAGAGCCGTTAATTGTAGCAAGTCCGTCTCGTGCCTTTAAGCCGGGTACGGGAATTTCAGCCCTATCCATTGCCTCCTTTCCATCCAATAACTCGCCCTTATAATAAGCCTGCCCCTCTCCCATTAAAAGAAGTGCAATTTGAGACATTGGTGCCAAGTCGCCGGAAGCTCCAACCGAGCCTTTTTGACACACATATGGAGTTACCCCCTTGTTTAACATTGCAACAAGAGTTTGAGTTATGATAGGTCTGCAACCTGAATTACCGTGAGCGTGAACATTAATTCGTCCTACCATTGCTCCCCTGACGTATTCAATGGGTGCCGGATCACCAATGCCTGCCGCATGATTATAAACAAGATATTTTTGAAAATCCTCTATTTGATCATCATCAAGCACTACTTCGGAAAATTCGCCAATGCCTGTATTAACGCCGTACATAATTTCCTTTGCATCAACTTTTTTTTCTAACATTGCTCGACAGACTTCAATTCTCTTTAAAGCATCTGCCCCTAACTCAACTTTTTCATTAAATCTTGCAATCTTTACAACCTTTTCGATTGTTAAACCTGAACCGTTTAATACTATAGCCATGAATTATCTCCTTTTAAATAATTAAGTATTTCTAATAATAAAATAATAGCAAAAAAATGTCAAAAAAATTAGATACCTTGATTTTTCATCATAGTTGTCAAAAGTCTTTAAAAAAGCAGTAATATAGGATATAATAAGAGATTGCAGATGGTTTTTTCTCCACCAAAAGAAAAAAATCCAACCCCCTGCAAAATCTACCACAAAACGGGAGTAAATAATGACACAGAATCAACTTTCAGTCAACTATTTAGAAGAAAAAACAAATAATGGTTCGGTAAATATTGTAAATGAGCCTAAAAAATCAAACAATGATGAAATCTGGATGGTAGAAAATGACATATAACACTTTACAAAAATTCTCCAATTTTGTACTCTTTCAAACAGAAACGGGGAAAATAAATATTGATGTATTTTTTCACAATGAAACATTATGGTTAACTCAAAAGAAGATAGCAAAGTCATTCTGACAAGAAACGATTATTTGATGAAAATAGCGGGGAGTGGATTGAGCTCGGGAAAACACCTCGCAGGTCTCCGCAGATTAAAAATCCAATCCGCTACGGCTGAACCACTGTTTTTAATATATTTATAACCCAAAGGTTTTAGCTATATAAAGTCATTCTGACAAGAAACGATTATTTGATGAAAATAGCGGGGAGTGGATTTGAACCACTGACCTTTGGGTTATGAGCCCAACGAGCTACCAGACTGCTCCACCCCGCGTTACATTGAATTTGTATACTACTATAAATATTGCTTTTTGTCAAATTTTTTGGAATTGTATTTGGCTTTACTATATTCTATAATGATTTATGAAATATGAGATTTTTACAAAAACATATTCTACTCCCGTTGGACTTCTATTCGGCGGTGCTACTAAAAGGGGTATTGCTTTTCTCGAATTTTCCAAAAAAAATCTCTTGTCTGAACATAAAAAGAAAAATGAAAAAAAATTTAATGCTGTTTTTCCAGAAACCCCAAACGGGTATTTAGATATCTTGGAAGACGAACTAAACGAGTATTTTGCAAAAAAGAGAAAAAATTTTGATATACCTCTCGATATAATTAAAGGAACGGATTTTCAAAGAGCAGTTTGGAAGATTTTACTTAAAATACCTTATGGTAAAACTGTATCATATCAAAAACAGGCTGAAATGCTCGGTAATATTAAGGCTGTTAGAGCGGTTGCAAACGCTAACGGTACGAATAGCATAGTTATTCTGATCCCTTGTCATAGGGTTATCGGGAAAAACGGTTCTTTAACCGGCTTCGGCGGAGGTTTATGGCGTAAGGAACTTCTGTTAAATATCGAAAGAGAAACGATTAGAGCTTAAACGCAAAACCGAATAGTCCTGCGAAGCCTTTTGCTCCTTGCCTCCAACTCTCCTCCGGCTTTGTATTTTCTAAAACTCCGGTTAAGAAAACGCTTAGTTCCTTTGTCGGATTAAAGGATACCTTTATTATAAATCTCTTTATTGTATTATCGTGATATATATTGCCTATGGTTTCGGGTATGTAAACACCGTAGTTTAAGTTTATAAGAATTTTTTTTATGTCAAATTTAATATTTGAATACCAGCCAAATCCTTTTATCGGGTTTTTATATCCCTTAAATAATTCTCTATAATATATACTGCTTGGCCAGAATATATCCTTAGAAGAAAATGCTCTGTGAAATCCGTATTCATCCCAAATTGCTTCGGCAGAGAACTCGATATTTGAAAATTTAAACATTAAATCAAAGCCCTTATGATTCTTATATAATTTCTGCCACTCTGAGCCATAGCCGTCATGTTCTTTAACCGATGCACCCATTCGCCAATTTTTACCTTCAAAACCAAGCCTGAAGATGCCTGCCTTTCCTGAATTTGTATCTCTGTTCTCTTCGCCGTTTACAGCTGCAATATCAAATGAAAAAAGCCCTGTTTTAAAGTTTATGAAAACACCGGTTTCTCTCCATAGAATTGCCTCGGAGCGAATGAACGGCGAACCGTATTTTAAATTATTGGAGTAAACGGGAAAGCTACTTCTTCCAAAGGGTGATAAGGATTTACCCATCTTTATTCTGAACATTCCTGTCTTTAATTGAATATTAAGTTTTGACAATTCAAATGTGTCTATATTAAAATTCGGGTAAAATTGCCTTCTTCCCTCATCTATTAAAACGTTTTTGCCAAATGGCTGATTTAAGAATATTTCTGTCTCAACAGAGGTTTCTCCCCATTTCATTTTTTTAATTAAATTTGCCGAGATGAGGGCTTCGGCACCAAATGAAAACTCCATACCACTCCAGTAAATTCTCTGATCGTTAAGAGCATAGCCTCTTGCAGTAAAGTTTAAGTTCAAACTGAGATTATCGTAAATGCTCAGTTTGTTAATTCCGTAATTATAAAATGTGCATACTAAGATTATTAATGAAATAAGAAAGATTACAGACTTACTCTTCATTCAATAATTCCATTATCTTTAATGCAGCCTCCGGTATTTTTGTTCCCGGTCCGAATATTGCCGATGCTCCATGCTCATAAAGATAGCCATAATCCTGAGCAGGGATAACTCCACCGCAAATAATGATAATATCTTCTCTGCCAAGTTTTTTTAACTCTTCTGTGAGTTTGGGTAAGAGAGTCTTATGACCTGCCGCAAGAGAACTCATTCCCACAACATGAACATCGTTTTCAACAGCCTGCATTGCCGTCTCTTCCGGTGTTTGAAATAACGGTCCCATGTCCACATCAAAGCCCATATCCGCATATGCCGTAGCAACGACCTTAGCTCCTCTGTCATGACCATCCTGTCCCATCTTTGCAATCATTATTCTTGGTCTTCTTCCCTCTTTTTGAGCAAATGCATCGGTCGTTTGTCTTACCTTGTTTACCATACTTTCCTCTTCATTTCCATATTCTCTAAAATATACGCCAGATATTGACTTCGGAATAGCATTATATCTACCGCATATTTCCTCGATTGCAGTGGATATTTCTCCGAGAGTAGCTCTCTTTCTTGCCGCATCCACAGCCAATTCGAGAAGATTGCCCTCTCCTGTTTTTACGCAATTCGTTATCTTATTTAAGGCAAGTTTAACTTCTTCGCCGTTTCTATCTTTTTTTAATTGTTTTAAGTTTTTTACCTGTGATTCCCTAACAATTGTATTGTCAACTTCGAGTATTTCAATCGGGTCTTCTTCTTCCAATTTATACTTATTAACTCCAACGATTATCTCTTGACCGGAGTCTATTCTTGCCTGTTTACGAGCTGAGGCCTCTTCGATTCTCATCTTTGGGATACCCTCTTCAATAGCCTTTGTCATTCCTCCGTAAGATTCAACTTCCAATATATGACTCCAAGCTTTTTTAAGTAATTCTGCCGTTAATGTTTCAACGTAATATGAGCCTGCCCACGGATCTATTACCTTTGTAATGCCTGTTTCGTTTTGAAGATACAGTTGAGTGTTTCTTGCTATTCGTGCCGAAAAATCAGTAGGAAGTGCAATTGCCTCATCTAAGGCGTTGGTGTGAAGTGATTGTGTATGTCCGAGTGTTGCTGCCATTGCCTCCATACAGGTTCTTGCTATATTATTGAAAGGATCTTGCTCGGTAAGACTCCAACCGCTTGTTTGTGAATGGGTACGAAGAGACATAGATTTCGGGTTCTTGGGGTTAAACTGTTTAATTAATTTTGCCCATATTAATCTTGCTGCCCTCATCTTTGCAACTTCCATAAAAAGATTCATTCCCTGACCCCAGAAAAATGATAATCTCGGGGCAAAGGTATCAATATCCATACCAGCTTTTATTCCTGTTCTTATGTATTCAAGTCCGTCCGCAAGTGTGTATGCCATTTCTAAATCCGCTGTTGCACCTGCCTCTTGCATATGATAACCCGATATACTGATACTGTTAAACTTAGGCATATTCTTAGATGTATATTCAAATATATCGGATATAATTTGCATAGATGTCTTTGGTGGATATATGTATGTGTTTCTAACCATATACTCCTTTAAGATATCATTTTGAATTGTACCGGTTAATAATTCTTTCGATACGCCCTGTTCCTCTGCCGCAACAATGTAAAATGCCAAAACGGGAAGAACAGCTCCGTTCATTGTCATTGATACGGACATCTTGTCTAAAGGAATGCCGTCAAAAAGTACCTTCATATCCTCTATTGAATCAATGGCAACACCCGCCTTACCAACATCACCTATAACTCTCTCATGATCGGAATCATATCCTCTATGAGTTGCAAGATCAAAGGCAATGGAGAGTCCCATCTGACCTGCCGCAAGATTTCTCTTGTAAAAGGCATTACTCTCCTCAGCTGTAGAAAAGCCCGCATACTGCCTGATTGTCCAAGGCTTTTGAACATACATTGTGGCATAGGGACCTCTTAAAAAAGGAGGGATACCTGACACATAATCGAGATGTTCCAAAGACTTAATATCCTCCTTGCCATAAACAGGTTTAACTTCAATTTGTTCCATTGTCATCCATTTTTCTAAATTATCTATGGATTTTGAATCATTAATATTGTGCTCTTTATTATCTTGTTCTAAATTAAGATTTATCTTTGTAAAATCAGGTTTTTTACTCATTATCTAACTCCCGCTTTCTTTAATAAGGTTTCTAAGGTATTGAAAATATTTGAACCCATATAAATAAAATCATCAACACCGTTTGCCCTGTAAGTTGCTTCATTATCTCCCGGAAAGCCTGCGAGAATAACGAATACATTCGGCATTTGCTCTTTTAATGCAGGCGTGAAGTTTGCAATTAACTCAGGATATGACTTATCGTCAGAGCAGATAATAATAATATTTGATTGGGACCGTACAGTGTTTGTAATTAGCTCTTCAATATTGTTAATACCCTTCGGATATATTATATCAAAGCCTCCAACATCGAAATATCCTCTTGAAAAATCGGCTCTTCCCTTATACTGTTTTACTGCCCCAAAATTTGCCAAATATATAGAGGGTCGCTTTCCTGTCTTTTCTTCATATACGGATACCGATTTTCTTATATCTTCAAAGGGCTCGGCAAGTCTTGCAAAATTTAGTTTTTTTATTGTAAGAGGAAGATTTTTATCAGAAATATTTTCATCTTTATCGTTATTGGAGATTTTATCTTCGAGGTTTACAAACATATTTGTACCGACTATTACCGATTTTCTCTTGAATAAATCTTTTTTTCTCAAAGCCACGGTATCATCAATTACGCTTTGAATATAGTTGGACTTTAAACATTCTAAAATGCCTTCGTTTTCTTCAATATTTTGAAATTCCTTCCATGATTGCTCCATTATATTCTTTGTCAAAGTCTCAATATAATACGAACCACCGGCAGGATCAATTAGCCTCTTTAAGTTTGACTCTTCTTTGAGGATAATTTGAATATTTCTTGCAATTCTCGTTGACAGCTTGTCATTATCCTTCTCAAGCGTATCGTATGGTGCAGTTGTTATGGTATCTGCACTTCCGAGAATTGCCGAGAAAGTCTCAGTTGTTGTCCTGAGTGTATTGACGAAAGGGTCAAGTTTCGTCTTATTAAAGATTGAAGTATTTGCATGAATATGAGCCTTTAATGCATCACCTTCTCCGCCAAATGCCTCTATTATATTTTTAAAGAGCACTCTTAAGGCTCTCAATTTTGCAATCTCCATAAAGAAGTTGGAGCCGATGCCCGTGGAAAGCGAAATATGCTTTGCAACCTCATTAATCTTTATATCTCTTTTTATCATTGCTTGGATATATTCGACCGCAATTGATAGAGATACCGCAAGCTCCGTTATAGAATTTGCACCTGCGTTATGAAACACATCACCACGAATAGTTAAAACTCTAAATTCTTCAAAATGTTCTGTTGCAAGTTGCATTGTCTGAGCCATATCGTCATAGATGCTTTCAATATCAGATTGTAGAGCCCCTTTTTCTGAAAGATACTCTATCGGACTTGCAATAATTCCGCCTCTTATATTTTTCGTATTTATACTTTTTTTGGTAGCATAATCCAATAATAAATTCACTGC
Source organism: uncultured Clostridia bacterium (assembly GCA_964406785.1). Taxonomy (GTDB): domain Bacteria; phylum Acidobacteriota; class Aminicenantia; order UBA2199; family UBA2199; genus JAOZTV01. The sequence goes on along the minus strand of CAYOTE010000001.1, from coordinate 8,921 downwards.
CTTTAACGGGGAATAATCATCCCTAATATAAATTGCAAATTTAGTAATATCTATCTCATTTAAAATTATAGCCATATCATTGACATCGTTAATATTTAATAATTTGATATCTATATGAATTGCAGTTTGTCCACGCTTTAAAGCGTATCTTAAATTAGAGTTAAATTCTTCTAATGAGTCGGCATTAATTGTTTGGCAAATATTCCAAGCCTCACTAAGAAAACCATCCGGCTTTGTACCTCTTAAAAAATTATCTTTACCGGGTATTGAATTGATAAAACTAAGACCATTAATATCTTCTCTCGTATAAATTGGTTTAAGATTTATTCCTTCATAGGTCTTTGTTATTAATTTTTTATCAAAAGACTGCCCTCTAAGTAACTTCTCCGCTGCGATTTTCCAATCTTCATAAGTTGGGATGGGAAAACTATCGGATAAGGTAAACTCATCGGCAAGCTGTTTGTTATTATTGTTTTTTTTTACAGACATACATATCCTCTCTTAAATAAACAAATTTCGTTATTTTCAAAACTTAATTATACTAAACTTAAGTGATTCTGGCAATGCAACGTTCTGCTAAACCCTATTTCTTGAATTTACCCTTTCTTTGCTACAAGCACGGCATTGTACAAATAAATAATAAAGATGTGCATATCTCTAAATATGTAAAAATGCCCGAATTTTGGGGGTTTACTCAAAAGAATACTTATGAATAGATTAAAAGCGACTCCTAATTGGAAAATAATGAAAGAAAAAAAAATTTTATTTTTAAGGAATTCTTTCCTTGTTATCAATTTTTTAAAATCGTCAAACCAATTATCTGTTATGTTCTAATTGAGCTCAATGTACTTGAGTGTGCGGTAATTATCTAATTTGGTTGGTAAAATATGAAATATTCTTTAAATCAAATCTATTTTTGAGGGTTGAATAATTATGATTTATTCCTCTTTTTTATTTAAAAGTATTATTTCTACTCCTGCCGACAGCTTAAGCCCGCCGAGTTTTATCTCTTTTATTCCAACTGAAGATGTACCCTTTATATAAGATATCATGGTAAAAAAATTTATATAATTTGAGTATCTATAAGTTAATCCCGTGTTTAGCCTAAAGCCTATATCAGAGCCCTTTTCCGTATCAACATCAACCTGCTCGCTAAATGTCATATATATTATACCTATCTCGAAATTTCCTCGAAGTTTTTCCGAAAATGTCATATAATCACCAAGTCCCACCGATAAAAATAATTGCTTTGATTTGGCAGTAATATTATACTCTTCCGATTCCCAAGACACAGGAATATAAAGGACACTTGTCCATACATACATATCCGAAAAGAAAGACATATTGAATTTAATTTCGGGTGCAAGAATGAAATCTCCGTATATATCTTTATATTTTACATCATGATGTGAGAAGATATTTACCGAAAGATTTGTCCAAATATATTTTTCAGAAAATAAAATTCCCGTCGAGTATAAACATAATACAATTATTATTGAAATGATTTTTTTCATTTAAAGCCTCTAAATTGAAATTTCATTTGACACGCCTATTTGATTATTATCCGAATCATACGCAATTATCTTATATTTATACGTCTTATCCTTATCTATATATTTATCCTTATAGACAAAATCTCCATACTCTAACTCACTCTTTGTCAGTTTTTTTATTACCTCATAGGTAGAACTAATCTCCTTACGATATATATGATATTTTGCAATCAACGCCGAACTTGCATTTTCAACATTGATTTTTAACTCGGCATATTCTTTTTCCACAATCCAGAAATATTCTCTTTTTCTTACTGCCTCAATTGATACAGTCGGTCTTGTGTCGATAATACTGAAACTTATATCTGAAAAATCTTCAACAGCCCCTGAATATAGCCTGATTTGATACTTATTATCAACCTTTAAGGAATTAGGGATTTGCCATGAGTATGACTTACCGTCTATATTTGTCTTGGCTATTGTTGAATGAAAAACTCCGTCATAGTATAGTTCAATTGTTAAGTCCCTGTTCAATGCAAGATAATCCCATGTAATACTGTAAGAGTTACCTCGTTCAAGCAATTCATTACCATTGGGATAGGTAAGGGTTATACTGTCTTCGGGTAAATAATAAAATTTTGTGATAAATCCGTCCTTACTGCCTCCCTTATATTTATTTTGATAGGAATTTTTTAGAGGAAAGTCCGTACTATCCGTCTCACCGCCAATATAGATACCTCCGCAACATCCAACCGAAATACCATAAGAAATATCATGACCGCTACCGCCGTAATATGACGAAAAAAGTAAATTTGCACCGGATTGCGATAGCATTGATACAAAAATATCGTTTTTTGAGTTTATTAAATCGTTTTGACAGGCATTTAGTGTCGGAATATCATCACTGTCCGTATTTCCTGTAATAAAAATATTTCTACTGCTATCCAAAGACAAACCTTTTATTACATCTCGCCCCTTCCCACCAAAATAAGTGGAATAACTTAAACTTCCGGTCTTAGTAAACATTGCAATAAAACCATCCGAATATCCACCGGCATAACTGCTCTGATAGGGAGATTGTGTCGGAAAATCCGTACTGCTTGTTTGCCCTGCGATATACGTATATCCACAACAATTCATACACATTGATACAGTCGAGACTTTTTCACTGCCGGTTCCTCCAAGGTATGTTGAATATTTTAAGGTATCACCGTCAGAGGAAAACTTTGTTAAATATACATCCGAATCACCGCCCGAACTCTTTTGAAATGCACTTGAGGTGGGAAAATCATTGCTGTAAGTATTGCCCGTTACGCTTGCCTCCTTACAACAATCAACGGCAATAGCCTTACCGTAATCGTCCAATGTGCCTCCAAGATATGTTGAATACGTTAAGTCACTACCGTCATCCGATAATTTTGTAACAAATGCGTCAATTCCTCCGCCCGAACTCTTTTGATAAGTTGTCTCTGAAACGGGGAAATCCGTACCATTGGTATAGCCTGTGATATAAGCATTACCCTCGTTATCGGAGCAAAAATCAGAGTTACTGTCTGTTGCAATTCCCATTCCGTAATCATCATCACATCCACCAATAAAGGTTGAATATTTCAAACTTGAACCGTCTTTATCAAGTTTAACAACTATAACATCGGTCTTACCGCCTCCGTATATCTTTTGATAGGAATCTGTTACCGGGAAATCTCTACTTTCCGTATAGCCCGTTATATATACGTAACCGCTTACGTCAATTGCAATACCGCTTGCATAATCCCTGCAACATCCTCCTATAAAGGTTGAAAATATTAAGGAGTTTGCACTTTTTGAAAATTTTGAAACAAATATATCATACTCGCCATCTCCCCTTGATGTATCGTAAACACCCGATGTCGTGGGAAAATTACTGCTACCGGTAATACCTGTAACATAGACATATCCACTACTATCAACTGCAATAGACTTTATTGAGTCAAATTCGTTCCCGCCTAAATATGTAGAATATTTTTGCTCAATTACAGGGTCAATTATTAAGCTATGGTTTTTATTATACTTTTCAACTGATATACCGTATATATTTTTGTTTATATTATAGAAACCCGCTTTAATAATCTTCTTTTTACCCTTAATAATTTGATATGCGGATAAGACCTTATGCCTATATACTCCGAGGATATGTTTTAAACTTAATACTCCGTTTTTAACTGTTGATGTATCTTTTAAACCGTCTATTTTTATTCTAATATCATTAAGCTTTGCCATTGGAGATAAAATCCAATCATACTCAATTTTTCCATCTCTTGTACCGTATATTTTAAGGTCTATTCCCCTATATAAATTTTTATAGATAATACTGTCAAAGCCTGATATGTTTTTTACCCATTTTTTCTTATCATTTCCCTTAAAATAATTTCTTTGACCATTTAATCTTTTACCCTTAATAAAAGACACTTTCTTATTTATATTAAGAAAAGTCATATATATAACCGTTCTTTTACCAATAGATGTGCTTATTGTATCAAAAACAAATCCGTCTTTTTTTATCCATAATGTCGAATTATTATTTCTTACATAAAATTTTACCTGACCGTCAACCTGCCCCTTATTCATAATAAAGGTAACGGGAGTTTGGCTAAGTAAATTTTTACTGTTCTCAATATTTGTCTTTAATTTCACTAAATCAATATTTGAAAACATTCTGACTTGAAAAACCAATAAAAAAACAACTAAAACATAATATTTAATTTTAACCATTTTATCCTCTTCGGTTAGAATTATACATATAAAAAAATAAATAAGCAAAAATATTGAACCTAAAATTTAAAAGAGTACGCTGTTGAGCTATACTCAAAAGTTGTGTTTTGAGTAAAAGGAGTGGTGTATGCTAAACTTTAAAAATAAACGAATAAATTTATTAAGCATAAAATTAGTATTAAAATAATCTTTATCATTTTTATTCATTTTAAATGCTTGAGAGACAATATCCATTCTTCGTTTTCATTTTCCTTTAGTTTGTAAAAAATAAAATTGCCAAATGTTGTGAGTACTGTTTCTGTATTATCAAAAAAGTTTAGATTAATATTCTTTTCAAGTATTTTTTCCCCTTCAAGATTAAAAACTCTTATAATCGATTGTAATTTTCCATTTTTTTTATTTCTTTTTCTTCCTAATATATAAATCATTTTATTTGATATTTTCAAACTTATAATTTCAGGATGATATTCGGGAATTATAATATTATCTTTTATATTAAATGATGATTTTTTCATAGATTTAATACTCTTATTTAATAATTTTAGAAAAATTTGCTTTTCTTTTTTCTTAAATTTTGTTTTTTTAAAACCATGTTTGAAACTGTTAAGCTTATCGCCTTTATAATTTAAAATATTTATTTTGGAGTTATTTTTACTTAATATGTATATTTTGTTTTCATAGACAAAATAACTGTTCATTGCAATTTGTGGAGCAAAAACAAACATTTTACCGTTTTTAGTTTGCTGCACTTTAAATAGTTCTTTTTGTTTATTAAACTCTTGATCAAACAGACTTATACAAAAATGAGAATTTGACTTATTAAAATCCATGCCAACACCGACAAACTTGTTTTTTATTGGGAAAAAATTAAATCGAGGAGGTATAATTCCTGTTTTAACCGATGTAATTAATTTTCCGTTTTTATTATAATAGGATAGCTTACCAACGCTATTTATAATAAGTTCATTATTTGTTAATACTATTTTTCCTATCTTCATTTTAAATTCATCCGGTCCCTCACCCTCTTTACCAAATTTATTTATTAAGCTATAGTTTTTTAGAGAATAGATATATATGGAAGTACCTTCACTTACATAGAGCCTTTCATTATCAACATAAATAGCAGATGGCTTCATTAACTCTTTTAAAACGATTGACTTATTACCAAATGAAAAATCAAATAAAATAAATATACAACTTAATAATATAATAAACTTTTTCATAATAACTCCTTTGATTGATTTTTGTTTTTATCGTTTACAATTTCGATAAATAACTCATTAAGACTTAAATTTTCAGATTTAACGGCTTCTCCGGTTTGAAGTTTTATTTTTTCTTCAATAGGAACCGAGTCTTTTTTTATAATAATATTATAAATATCATCTGTCTTTTTTATTTTAAACAGACTTTCTTTTATTGAACTGAAATCTATATTTTTAGATGATTTGAATAATAGTTTTTTCCAATTATTCTTTAACGCTTCCATGGATTCATCAAAAATAATACTACCCTTATTTATAAAAACGACACGATCCGAAAAATATTCAATATCTGCCATAATATGCGAGGTGAAGAGAAAACTTATCTTTCTGTCTTTTTTTAATGCCTGAATTTCTGTTAATAATAAATCCCTGACCGCAGGATCAAGTCCCGAAGTAGGCTCGTCAAAGAGGTAAAAGGACGCACCTGTTGCAAGTGCTATAATAAAGGATAGTTTTACCTTCATTCCTTTTGAAAGTTCCCTGAATTTTTTATTATCTTTAAGGTCGAATTTTTCTCTGAGTTCGCTAATCTTTTCCCAATTCCATTTTGGATAGAATTTAGAGTAAAACTTAATAATGGAATTAATTTTAATATCTCTGTAAAAATACTGTTCTTCAAGAATTATTCCCATTTTCTCTTTAATCTCAGCCTCATATTTAATATGATCTTTTTCAAAAATCCGAATATCTCCCGAATCTTTTTCAACCATATTTAAAATTGTTCCGATTGTAGTTGATTTACCTGTCCCGTTAGGTCCTATCAGGGCAACAAATTCTCCCTCTTTGATATTAAAGCTAATATCCAGTTGAAAATTTTCATACTTCTTTTTAAGAGCAGTTATCTCTAATACATTCATCTATACCTCTCTATAATGTCTTTTTCTGTATATCAAAGCACCGGCAATTGCCAAAATAATTGTAATAACAAAGCCACTAACAGTAATATATATATTAAGCATTTTCATAATATCAGCTAAGTTAACAAAATCTTTTATTGATAAATCTTGAGCATAAATAAAAAAAGCAATTATTAGTAAACCAACAATAATTTTCATTAATATTTCAAGTTTATTTATCATTATTATAAAAATCAATGTAATTAAAATAACAACTATCATTTCTTGTTTGGAAAAATTGATAAAAAATACAAAAAAGTCTCCCTTAAAAAATATTAAATATAATAAAATCGAAATAAAATAAAAAACCAAAACATCCAAATAAAGAAGTATTAAAAGCGAAAAATAATTATAGTTGCTGTTAATTGGAAGTGTTTTTAGCCTCTTGTTAAAGTCATTCATATTTCTTGTTTTAAAAATATTTTGCCATAAATAATACACAAAATAAAAACTCAATGAGCTACACAATAATATAAAAATATTTGAATTAGAAATTAGCTTTGTGTTTTCTAATAAAAAATATAAACAAGTATTTAATACAACAAACAATATTAATAAATTTTTAATAAAATCATATTTATACGATATATCAAGTTTTATTAGATGTAATATGATATTTATGCTTTTTATAAATTTATTACGATTCATAATTCTTCATAAATTATTTTTTTAAATTTTTTCATGCCAAAAATTACCTGTATAATTATTAACGATAAAATAAGAAAAGATGTTATATATAAATAAGGCAAGGACTCTTTTGTTAATAAGAATTGTTTTAGAAATACAATCCTTTTTCCAAAATTCGAATTTGTATTTATAATATTTTTACCATAAATAAATAAAAATAAAATGATAAAATATACATATTTTAAATTCTTTTTTGTTCTGTGTTTTAATAATAAAGAAACATTTATAAATAAAAATAAAACAAAAATAATAATTAACGGAAGTAAGATGTTTGTTAATAAAAAAAAATGATGAAATGACATTTTTATCGGAATTAGCAAATTAGAAATTTTATCCTTAAAAAAAAATAATAATAATGAGCAAGGAATATATATAAACATAAAAGATATAAAAGGGGTTATTATATAAGATAAATAAATATCATAATCGTTAAGTGGTAAGCACTTATAAACTTTAATTATATGTCCTTTTTCTCGTTCATTATTTAAGTACATAATACATGACACTATAAGAAAAATAAATAAAATATACATTGTAACAATTGGTAATAGCATATAAAGCTTATCATCCGTATAAGAAAAGAAAAAAAATAGTTGCATAATACCGATAAGAATAAAAAATTCGATAAAAATTCTTCGCAAAAGTTTTAAATCAAAAAAGAATAATGCTTTTAGTGTAAGTAAATTTTTCATGCTATTTTATTGTACCACAATCTCTTTTATATCAAAAGAGATTGTGGTTTTTTCACAAATTACTTATATAATTACAGTTTTCGCTCATGCTCATATAAGCTGCCGGTAATGCCAGTATTTCCTAATAGCAATAATTTCATATATAATTTTGAATGTAGTCTTTATATTATTAAATTTATTTGTAATTTTCATTTTTATTATTCAAGTATTCTAAAAAGATTTCTTCAAGAGATAATTTTGTTATGGACATGTTTTTAATAGTATATTTTTTTAATTCTTTTTCTATTTCCTGATTATAATTAGAAACAACAATACTGTAATAGTTTTCTTTTTTTGACTTAGTATAGAGAAAATTATTTTTATCAATAAAATTTAAAATATTTTTATCCTGAAATTCTATTTTCTTCCAATTATTTAATAAACTTTTTTTTGTCTCATTAAATATAATCTTTCCTTTATCTAACATTATTATTCTATCTGCTAATCTTTCAACATCTAACATATTATGTGATGAAAATAATATTGTCGGATTATTTTTCTTTTTAATTATTTCTATCTCTTCCAAAATATTATTTCTCACTTTAGGATCCAATCCCGATGTCGGCTCATCAAATAATAGAAGTTCTGCATTATGAGATAAGGCAATGATAAGCGATAATTTAACTTTCATACCTTTAGATAAATCTTTAAATTTTTTGTTGTCAACTAAGTTTAGTTTTTTTCTTAAATATTTTGAATATTCATAATCCCAATTTGGATAAATTTCAGAGGCAAACTTCAATAAATAATTTATTTTAAAGTCTTTATAAAAATTATGTTCCTCCAATACTATTCCCATTAATTCTTTAATTTGGCTCTCTTTTTTAATATGATCATTACCAAAAACCAAAACTTCTCCTGAATCCTTTTTTACCGTATTAAGTATAATATCTATTGTTGTGGTCTTTCCCGCTCCATTCTGTCCTACAAATCCTATTGTTTCACCCTTGTTAAGATGAAAATTTATATCCAGATCAAAATTGAAATAACTCTTTTTTACGTTTTTTAATTCTAATATTTTCATTTATATTTCCTATAAGAAATTTTGTTATTATATAATTTATATCCTATATAAACAAATAAAATTAAAATAACAAGAAA